>NZ_JBFTNO010000129.1:0-17534 GCF_056397525.1 Arthrobacter sp. 05L45_2
GGTCCGGGCCCTGGATGACTCGCTGCGCCGCCTCGGCGTCGAGCAGATCGATCTGTACCAGCTGCACGCGTGGGATCCGGTCACGCCCCTGGAGGAGACCCTCCGGTTCCTGCATGACGCGGTGACCAGCGGCAAGATTGCCTATTACGGTTTCTCCAACTTCCTGGGCTGGCAGCTGACCAAGGCCGTCCACGTGGCCAGGTCCCACGGCTGGAGCGCCCCGGTCACGCTGCAGCCGCAGTACAGCCTGCTGGTCCGCGAGATCGAATCCGAGATCGTCCCGGCCTCGCTCGATGCCGGGATCGGCCTGCTGCCGTGGTCGCCGCTGGGCGGCGGCTGGCTCTCCGGCAAGTACAAGCGCGACCAGCCGCCGGCCGGGGCCACCAGGCTGGGCGAGAACCCCAAACGCGGCATGGAGGCCTGGGAGGCCCGCAACGCGGACCCGCAAACCTGGGAGGTCCTGGCCGAAGTGCAGGAAACCGCGGAACGGCACGGCGTCAGCGCCTCCCAAGTGGCACTCGCGTGGCTGGCGGACCGGCCTGCGGTCACGTCGGTGATCCTGGGCGCACGGACCACCGGCCAGCTCACGGACAACCTGGCCGCCGCCCATCTCCGGCTCACCCCGGAGGAGACGCAGCGGTTGACCGACGCCAGCCAGCCGCGCGTCGGCGTTTATCCGTACGGCCCGATGGCCCAGGAGCAGCGCAGCCGGAAGCTGGAGGGCGGCCGGTAACAGCGCCGCGGGGTCGGTGCGGGGCCAGGCCGCGGGTCTGAGCTGCGCCGGCCCCGGACCAGAGTTACTGGGACGGGGCGGTGCCCTGGTGGCTGGACCAGATGTCGCCGATTTCCTCGGTGGACTGCTCCGCGATCCGGCGCATTGCCTCGTGGGCCCGGTCCATCTCGCCGCGCTGGATGGCGCTGGCGACGTCCACGTGCAGCTGGAGCGCCTCGTGCTGCGGCAGCTGCGGCATCAGGCCGTGCTCGGTACGGCCCGTGAGGACCTCGGCAACGAGGTTGTGCAGTTGGGAAAACATGGGGTTGCCCGAGGCCCGCAGCACGGAGGCATGGAATTCGATGTCCAGCCGCAGGAACTCGTCCTGGTCGCCGCGCTGGCCCGCTGCCCAGAGCCGTGCGGCCTGAGCGACGAGGTCGCTGCCGGTATCCCAGGAGGCGCGTTCGGCGGCAAGCCGGGCGGCCTGTGGTTCGACGGCGCCGCGGAGTTCGTTGAGCGCCCGCAGCTGGTCCACCCGGCGGGAGGACGCCAGCCGCCAGCGGATCACCTGCGGGTCATAGAGGTTCCAGGACTCTTCCGGCCGCACCACCGTGCCCAGCCGGCGCCGTGATTCCAGCATTCCCATGGACGACAGGACGCGGGTTGCTTCCCGGACCACGGACCGCGAAACACTGTGCTGCGCCTCAAGCTCGTCCAGCCGCAGAATCGAGTGCGGCGCCAGGGTCCCCTCGGCAATGGCGAGCCCCAGGCTCTGGACGAGCACTGAGTGCAGGTCTGCTGAAGACTCCGCCTTTGGGGTTTGCATAAATAAATCATACGGGTGAGCGCAAGGGGTTGTTTAAGTCTGCTTTATTTATCTAAGATCGCTCCAGAGCAGATGTAAAGATGCATCCGCGGGCGGCTGGAGGTTGATCCGGCCCTGAAGACAAGGGAGTCGTAATGAAGCGACGTTCAATTGTGAAGTACGCGGCCGTAGCCGCCGCGCTCTCACTCGGGCTGGCCGCCTGCGGTGGTGGCGGCGGCGACGCCAAGGCCGCCGGCACCGTCCGGGTCACCCTGGCCAACCACGTGTGGACTGAAGGTATCAAGGCAGCCATCCCCGAGTTCGAGAAGGCCACCGGCCTCAAGGTAGAGCTCACCCAGCTGGGCGAGGATCAGCTCTCGGACCAGTACAACGTCAAGCTCAACGCGGGCAGCGACGAAATCGACGTCATGATGTACCGCCCGCTCCAGGAAGGTAAAGCGTTCGCTAAGAACGGCTACCTCGCCGACCTGACGTCCAAGGTCTCCTCCGACGCCAACTGGGACTGGAAGGACTACCAGGAGGGCCCCGTCAAGGCCACCACCGCCGACGGCAAGGTTGTCGGCGTCCCGATCATCACCGAGCGCGAAGTGCTCTACTACCGCAAGGACCTGCTGCAGGCCGCCGGAGTCCAGGTCCCCAAGACCATGGAAGAGCTCGAAGCCGCAGCCAAGAAGATCGCCGCCGCCAACCCGGACACCGCCGGCTTCGTAGCGCGCACCGGCAAGTCCGCCGCCGTGACCCAGTTCTCCAGCTTCCTCTACAGCTTCGGCGGTGACTTCACCGACGCCCAGGGCAAGTCCGCCGTGAACAGCGACGCGGCCAAGAAGGCGTACGCCTACTACGGCGGCCTGATCAAGAACTACGGCCCCAAGAACGTCAGCACCGACATGAGCTGGCCCGAGGCGATGGCCATCTTCACCCAGGGCAAGGCCGCTTTCTACACCGAAGCCGACTCGCTCTACAAGAACGCCACCGACCCGGCCAAGTCCAAGGTCTCGGACAAGGTCGGCTTCGCTGCCCTGCCCGCCGGCCCCGCCGGTTCCAAGCCGTACAACATCCCGTCGTGGGCCCTCGGCGTCAACCAGGCCTCTGGCAACCAGGACAACGCCTGGAAGTTCATCCAGTGGGCCACCAGCAAGGAACGCACGCTGGCAGCACAGAAGGCCGGCGTCCCCGGCCCGCGTGCCTCCGTCTGGGCCGACCCGGCCGGAACGTCCACCTACCCGAAGGACCTGGCCGAGGCCATCGCCGCCAGTGCCAAGGTTGGCGTGGGCCACGACCGTCCGCTCGTCATCACCGTCGGCAAGGCCCGCGAGATCGTCGGCGGCCCGATCGTAGCCACCATCACCGGCTCCGATGCCTCCGCAGCGGCTGACACGGCCAACGACGCCTTCCAGAAGTTCCTGGACAGCGAAAAGAAGTAGCGCCCCGGCGCACCCTGCTTCACGCACCACGCCCGGCGGGGCGGCTGGCCCAAGCCGCCGCCCCGCCGGGCCACGCTCTTCACTTCACCCCCAACTCCTTAGGTGAACCATGTCTGTACTGAACACCTCCCGCGGCACTGCCAGCGGCGCGAAGCGCGGCGCGGCGCCCACCCCGGGCCCCCGCGAGAACTTCTCCGCCTGGGCCAACCGGCACCGCAAGTGGCTCTTCGCCGCGCCGGCCATGATCTTCGTCGGCGTCCTGATCGTCTTCCCGCTCGCCTGGACGCTCTACCTGAGCCTCACCGACTCGCAGGGTTCGGTCCGCGCCGCCACCGAGTTCATCGGCCTGGAGAACTACCTGACGGTGCTCTCCGACGTCGAACGGTTCTGGCCCGCCGTCGGACGTACCCTGTCCTTCACCGGCGTCGCCCTGGTGTGCGAGGTTGTTCTGGGCATGGGCATCGCCCTGCTGCTCTGGCGCCCGTTCCGCGGTGAAAAGTGGGTCCGCGTGGCCATCCTGCTGCCGCTCGTCGCCACCCCCGTGGCCGTCGGCATGATGTGGCGGCTGATCTTCGACCCCAACATCGGCTTCGTCAACCAGCTCCTGGGCATGATCGGCATCCCGCCGCAGCCGTGGCTCTCCGGCCAGGACACCGCGCTGGGCACCACCATCTTTATGGACATCTGGCAGTGGACCCCCATGGTGGTGCTGATCCTCCTCGCCGGCCTGACCTCGCTCTCCGAAGAGCCGGACGAGGCCGCACGGATGGACGGCGCCAACGCGTTCCAGCGCTTCTTCTTCATCACCCTGCCGCTGATGATGCCGACCGTGATCGTCGCCATCCTGCTCCGGGGCATCGACGCCCTGAAGACCTTCGACATCCTCTACGCCACCAAGGGCAAGGGCGGCGGATCCTTCCACGAGGTGGAAACGCTCAACGTCTACGCCTACGGCCTGAGCTTCGACTACAACCAGTACGGGCTCTCCTCCGCGGTGCTGATCCTGTTCTTCATGATCATCATCGGCACCATGTGGCTGCTGACCATGCGCAAGAAAGCGGTAAGCAAATGACCGTCCTGACCCAATCCCAGACCTCCGGGACCCGTCCCGCCCCGTCCCCGCGCCGCCGCAAGCCGCTGGGCACCCGCGCGTACAAAGTGTTCCGGGTGGTTGCCCTGGTGGCCGTGGTGCTGTTCCTGGTCGCGCCGCTGTTCTGGATGCTGCTGGCCTCGTTCAAGACCAACGTGGACATCTACGACACCGCCAAGTCGTTCCTCTTCACCCCCACGGGCGAGAACTACGCCAACGTGCTGCAGCGGAACAACTACTTCATCTTCATCTTCAACAGCTTCTGGGTGGCCTTTGTCTCCACCGCGCTGTCACTGGTCCTCGGCGTCCCGGCCGCGTACGCGATGAGCCGCTTCACAATGCACCGTTCGGCTTTGGTGGTCCTGATGGCCCGCGTCATTCCCGGCGTATCCCTGCTGGTGCCCTGGTACTACGTCTTCTCCAACCTGAAAATGGTGGGCGGCTTCGAGGTGCTGATCCTCAGCCACATGTTCGTCGCGCTCCCGCTGATCGTTTACATCATGATGAGCTACTTCGATTCGCTGCCGCTCGAGCTGGAGGAATCGGCCCAGGTGGACGGACTGACCCCCATCGGCGCCTTCCGCCGCATCACGCTGCCGCTGTCCGTCTCCGGGATCGCCACGGCAGGGATCCTGTCCTTCATCTTCTCGTGGAACAACTTCATGTTCGCCCTGGTGCTCTCCGGCTCCAAAACCAAGACCCTGCCGGTGGCCATCTTCGACTTCGTCTCCTACGCCAGCATCGACTGGGGCGGACTGATGGCGGCGGCCACGGTGGTCACCATCCCGATCATGATCATTGCGCTCTTCACGCAGAAGTACATCGTTTCCGGCCTCACCGCCGGTGCGACAAAAGGCTAGGCAGCACATGACACTCATCAGCAGGATTGAAACCTTCCTCGTCGCGCCGCGGTGGCTTTTCGTTCGGATCGAAACGGACAGCGGCATCGTCGGCTGGGGCGAGGCCAGCTGCGAGGGCCGCAGCGAAACCGTGCGCACCGCCGTCGAACAGCTCTCCGAACTGCTCATGGGCAACGACGCCCTCCGCATCGAGGACCACTGGCAGGTCATGACCAAGGGCTCCTTCTACCGCGGCGGGCCCATCCTGGCCAGCGCGGTATCCGGCCTGGACCAAGCCCTGTGGGACATCGCCGGCAAGCACTTCAACACCCCCGTGCACCAGCTCCTGGGCGGCCACGTCCGCGACCGGATCCGGATGTACGGCTGGGTGGGCGGCGACGAACCCAACGAGGTGGCGGACCAGATCAGCGCGCAGCTGGAGGTCGGACTCACAGCGGTCAAGATGAACGCCAGCGGCCGGATGAGCCCGATCGCCTCCGTCGCGGAGCTCGACGGCGTCGTCCGCCGGGTCGCAGCCGCCCGCGAGGTCCTGGGCGAGCACCGCGACGTCGCCGTCGACTTCCACGGACGCTTCAGCCTGGCCAACGCCCGGCGGGTGGCGCCGCTGCTGGAACCGTACCGGCCGTTCTTCCTCGAAGAACCCGTGGTTCCGGAGAACACCCACCTGCTGCGGGAATTCACGTCCTCGACCACGACGCCGGTCTCCACCGGTGAGCGGCTCTACAGCCGGCAGGAATTCCTGCCCGCGCTGCAGGCCGGCATCGCCGTGGCCCAGCCGGACCTCTCCCACGCCGGCGGCATCACCGAGGTCCGCAAGATCGCCTCGCTCGCCGAAATCTACGAGGTCCAGCTGGCCCCGCACTGCCCCCTCGGACCGCTGGCCCTGGCCGCCTGCCTGCAGGTCGGTTTCGCCACCCCCAACTTCCTGATCCAGGAGCAAAGCATCGGCATCCACTACAACCAGGGCGCCGAGGTCCTGGACTACGTGGTGGACAAGACCCCGCTGAAGTTCGTTGACGGGCACATTGAACGGCTCACCGGACCGGGCCTTGGCATCGAGATCGACGAGGCGGTGGTCCGCGCCGCGGACAAACGCGGCCATGCCTGGCGCGGACCCGTCTGGCGCCACTCCGACGGCGCCTTCGCAGAATGGTGAACCACATGAGCACCGACATCACTCCCGAGCTCCTGCTGGCCGGGATCCGCGAGACCCGCCTGGTCGCGATCGTGCGCGGCACCGACGGCGGAGCCGCCGCCAAGGCGGCCCTGGTGGCCATGGAGGAGGGCTTCCGCTACGTCGAGATCGCCCTCACCACCCCGGGGGCGCTGGCCGCGATCAGCACCGTCCGGGCAACGGCACCCGCCGGCTGCTTCGTCGGGGCAGGCACCGTCCTCACCGCCGCCGATGTGGAGGACGTGGCCGGCGCCGGCGGCCAGTTTATGGTCACCCCGTCGTTGGCGGACTCCATCCAGGAATCCGCCCGGCTCGGCATCCCCATCCTGGCCGGGGCCCTGACACCCAGCGAGTCCTACGAAGCCATGAACCGCGGCGCCACCGCGGTGAAACTCTTCCCGGCCTCCATCGGCGGCCCCGGCTACCTGAAGGCGCTCCGCGATCCATTCCCCGACATCCCGTTCATCGCCGTCGGCGGGGTCGGGCTCGGCGAAGCCGCCGGGTACTGGAGCGCCGGCGCGATCGCCGTCGGACTCGGCGGCCCGCTGTTTGGCGACGCAGGCTCCGGCGGCGACCTCGAACCGGTCCGTGAGAGGGCCCGCGCCTTCGTCAGCCTCGCCGCGGAACACGGCCGGCAGGCCGACGCGCAATGAGCGTGGACCTGCTCACGCTCGGGGAATCCATGGTGTCCCTGCGTTCGGCCGGGCCGCTGTCCGCCGGCGGCAGCCTGGGCATGTACGTGGCCGGGGCGGAATCCAACGTGGCCGTCGGCGTCGCCCGGCTGGGCCACAGCGTCGCCTGGGCCGGAGTGCTCGGCGCCGATCCGCACGGCGAATTCATCCTGCGCCAGCTCCGCAGCGAGGGAATCGCGGTGCAGCACCGGGTGGACCCGGACCGGTCCACCGGCGTGATGTTCCTTGAACGGCGCACTGCGGACCTCAGCCGGGCATTCTACTACCGGGCAGGGTCCGCCGGGTCGACGATCAGCCGCGAGGACGTGGACCGGGCCTTCACCGCCGGACCCCGTGCCCTGCACCTGACCGGCATCACCGCCGCACTCAGCCCCGACGCCCGCCGCGCCGTCGAATATGCCGCCGCGCGGGCCGCCGCCGAGGGCCTGGTGGTCTCACTCGACGTCAACTACCGCAGCAAACTCTGGTCCCGCGACGAGGCCCGCTCCGTGCTGACCCCGCTGGCCCGGCACGCCACCGTTCTGGTCGCCTCCGACGACGAACTCGAGCTGGTTGCCGGCGGCCCCGCGGCCGGGGGAACCCGGGGAGACGACGCCGAGCAGGCCGCTGCCGCGGGACTCCTTCAGCAGGGGGTCCGCGAAGTGGTGGTCAAGCGCGGCGCTGCCGGAGCCGGCGTCTACACCGCGGACGGCCGCTGCGAAGCCCCCGCGGTTCCCGTGACAAGCGTCGATACCGTGGGCGCCGGGGATGCCTTCACCGCCGGCTACCTGTCCGCGCTGCTCGACGGCGGCGACGTCGCCGAACGCCTGCGCCGCGGAACCCTCGCCGGCGCCTTTGCCGTCAGCACCCACGGGGACTGTGACGGCCTGCCGAGCGCCGCCGAGCTTACCCTGCTGGATGCAGCCCCGGACGGCAGCACCCAACGCTAATACCCACCCCGCCCGGAATCCCTCCGGCCCACACCGAAAGCCTGGATCTGCTGTGAAAATCATTGCCGCTGAAGTCTTCGTGACAAGCCCCTCCCGTAACTTCGTGACGTTGCGGATCACCACCGAGGACGGTGTTACCGGCATCGGGGACGCGACGCTGAACGGGCGGGAACTCGCGGTGGCCGCTTACTTGAAAGAGCACGTCGCGCAGCTGCTGATCGGCAAGGATCCGCACCGGATCGAGGACACCTGGCAGTTCCTGTACCGGTCCTCCTACTGGCGCCGCGGGCCCGTGACCATGGCCGCCATCGCGGCGGTGGACATGGCCCTGTGGGACATCAAGGGCAAGCTGGCCGGGATGCCGGTCTACCAGCTGCTGGGCGGGGCGTCCCGGAACGGGCTGCGGGCCTACGGCCATGCGTCGGGTTCGGACCTGGAGTCCCTCTTCGACTCCGTCCGCGAGCACCTGGAGCTCGGCTACAAGTCCATCCGGATCCAGACCGCCGTGCCCGGGATCAAGGCCGTCTACGGCGTCGCGGCCCAGGCACAGGCCTCCGGGGAGCGGTACGACTACGAACCGGCCGGACGCGGGGCGTTCCCGCAGGAAGAGGACTGGGACACCCGGGCCTACCTGCGGCACCTGCCCATGGTGTTCGAAGCCGTCCGGAACGAGTTCGGCCCGGAGATCCCGCTGCTGCACGACGGCCACCACCGGATGACCCCGATCCAGGCCGCGAAGCTGGGCAAGGCCCTGGAGCCGTACGACCTCTTCTGGCTGGAAGACTGCACCCCGGCGGAGAACCAGGAGGCGCTGCGCCTGGTCCGCCAGCACACCACCACCCCGCTGGCGATCGGCGAAATCTTCAACACCGTGTACGACTACCAGACCATCATCAAAGAGCAGCTGATCGACTACGTCCGTGCCGCGTCCACGCATTTCGGCGGCATCAGCCCGTTGAAGAAGGTCATGGACTTCGCCGCCCAGTACCAGATCAAGTCCGGGTTCCACGGGCCGACCGATATTTCCCCGGTCGGGTTCGCCGCGCAGCTCCACGTGGGCCTGGCCATCCACAACTACGGCATCCAGGAATACATGCAGCACTCGGACAAGACCAACGAGGTCTTCGAGCAGTCCATGACGTTCGTGGACGGGTACCTGCACCCGGGGGACCAGCCCGGCATCGGCGTCGAGTTCAACGAGGAGGCCGCCGCTGCGTTCCCGTACCAGCAGGCCTACCTGCCCTACAACCGGCTCGTCGACGGCACGGTTCACGACTGGTAATAGTCCGCCACCGGCGGCGCAGCAAAACACTGCGGGGTCGCTGCCCGCCCCTCCGCACAGTGCGAGGGGGCGGGCAGTTGTGGTCGTTAAGGCTTGCCGTCTAGTGGACGATTTCCCGGGTCATTCCGAAGGGAACCTGGTCCGAGAGTGCTGCCGTGTAGTGCCCGGGTTTGTGCCGTGTCAGCAGGATGCCGTGGGTGCCCGTCAGCATGGCCAGCCGCTGCAGCCCGAGGACGGCGTCATTGAGCCGGTCGTCCAGCAGGAGTCGGTTTTCGACCTGGATCTCGATGCAGTCGCTTGCTGTCGTCATCGCACTGTCTTTCCTGGAAGGGTGGCCGCGGCGTCCGCGGCTGAAGCGAGATTACGTCTCGTTTAAATGTGAGTCAAATCACCACGCGACGTGCCCGTGGGCCTAGGTCAGGACCGTGAATCCGGCCGACTGGTACCTCACCCCGTTGACCTGCGGCTGGACTGAATGAGCGCCGGGATGGTGGACCCGGGTGGTCATCTGGCGGAAGGCGTGACGCTTCGTGAACGTCTTCGATTCACCCGGCCCCAGGACGGCCGTCCCGAGCTTGAACACCTTGTCCGCGAGTGTGCCGTTGGCTTTGGCGTAGTGCACCACGTAGTCGACGGCGATGCGGGCCTCCGCTGACCCGGTGTTGGCCACATCGAAATCGAACCCCAGCTCGCCGGGCAGTTCCACCACAGCGCGGTCGAGCCGCAGGGCGGTGACGGTGAGCGAGGCCGGCGGGAAGCCCAGCAACTGCAGGGCGCCGGGATGGGCCTTCTTGATCAGGGTCCGCAGGCCGTGGCGGACCACCCTGGCCGTGTGGGCGTCCGGGGCGGCCATCCAGCCGGCGGCGGTGGCCACCACCTCCTCCGGGGCGTGGCGGGCGAGATCGTTCAGGTGGTTGGCCACCGACCGGCGGACATCCTCCACCGGGTCCCGGTACAGGGCGTCCAGGAGGGGCAGGGTGGCCTCCGGCCGGCCCGTGAGCCCGGGAACGCGGACTGCCCACGGCAGGTAGGGCCGGGTCCCCTCGCTGGCGAGCCGGCGGACATGCCAGCCGGGATGGCCGGTCCAGCCGGCCGCCACGGCAAGGGTGCGGTCGAGGTCTGCGGCCAGGAGCCGCCGGATCGCGAACTCGGACGTCAGGCGCGGGGTCAGCTCGGCCAGCAGGGACAGGCAGTCCTCGAAGTCTCCCGGCTCCGTCCCGGCGAGAGCCAGGGCGGCAGCCGCCTCGCTGACCGGCCAGATCATCCACCCGGTGAATTCCGGGTCCGCCAGCGCCCGGCGGAACACTGCGGCTGCCGGGGCGTATCCGGCGGGCAGGTCCTCAAGGAGTGCGCCGCTGAGCAGGTCGGTGCGCCCGCGCAGGCTCAGGTCATCAAGCTGCCGGGCAGCTCCGGCGAGGTGCGTGAACCCGGTGCCGGGGGAGGCCGCGGCGAGGATCCGCCCCAATGAGCCGACCACCCCCGGGTTGATCAGTTCATTCATAATGCCCATGGCCTCAGGGTACCGGCGGGTGCGGCGCGGGTGCGGCCGGAGCCCCGAAGCGGCCGCTGGCGGGAAACGGGGATATTCTTCACGGTGGGAATGTCAACACACGGTGCAGAGGCGGATGCGGGAATGGCAGAGCAAGAGACCGGGAAATCGTCCGGCTGGTGGCGGGTTTTCCACGACAAGTTTGTGGTGGAGGAGCGCTACATGGAGGCCGGTGCGCGCCGGAACCTGTACCGGACCGCCGTCGGACTGATGATCGTCGGCGCCGTGCTGTTCACCTTTATCCTGGTCAGCGTCCTGACGCACGGCGGGATCAGCGTCGTGGATGAGCCGGTGCGCTCCGGCCTGGTCACTCTCCGCGGTGAACCGACCACCACCATCATGATCATCCTGGCGATTGTCTTCGGCCCGATCGGGCTGCCCATCATCATCCTGGTGTTCACGGTCGCCTGGGGCTTGTTCGCCAAGCACGCCTGGCGGCCGATGGTCCTTGCCGGAGCGATGCTGACCGGCGTCATCCTGGCCCAGCTCATCGGGCATATCGTCGAGCGGCACCGTCCGCCGGTGGATCTTATGCTCTTCGGCGCGGACACCACGTTCTCCTTCCCGTCCGGACACGTCCTCGGGGCCTGTGACTTCCTGCTGGTCACAACGTTCCTGATCTTTTCCCGACGCTCGAACCCCAAGTCCGCCGTCGTGGGCTTCGTGGTGGCCGGCGTCGGCATTTTCTTCGCCGCAGTGAGCCGGCTCTACCTCGGCTATCACTGGACCACCGACGCCCTAGCGTCGTTGTCCATCTCCTTCGTGGTCCTCGGCGCAGTCATCCTGCTCGACACGTGGCGGACGGCCCGGATTGAGGGCGAGCCGATCACCGGGGAACTCTCCAAAGAGGAGAACGTCGCCGAGTAGTGGCGGCACGGCAGGGCGCCTGGCTGTTCAGCGCGCCCTGCTCCGCTTCAGCTCGGCCCGAAGCCTGGCGTTGGCGGCCTCCAGTTCCAGCACCTTGGCCACCCCCGCGAGGTTCAGGCCCTCCGCGAGGAGGCCGCTGATGCGCCGCAGCACCAACAGGTCCAGCTCGCTGTACTGCCGGGTGCCGCCGGCCGTGCGGTCCGGCGTGAGCAGTCCCTTGCGCTCGTACAGCCTGATGTTCTGCGGGCCGGTTCCGACCATTTGTGCCACGACGGAGATCGCGTAGACCCCGACGCCGGACTCCTGTGCCGCCATCTGCCGCCCTTTCGTTCCCGAAAAACCCCTTGCCTCAGTGTCGCACCGGTGCTATAAAAAATCTATATCCGCCACAACAGATAATCGATGGCCGGATACAGCGAAAATTTCGAGATCTCACATGAAGGAGTGGGAAATGATGTTGATGCGTACGGATCCGTTTCGTGAGCTGGACCGGCTGACCCAGCAGGTTTTTGGAACCACTGCGCGGCCCGCTGCCATGCCGATGGATGCTTGGCAGGAACAGGGCGAATTCGTCGTCGCCTTTGACCTCCCGGGCGTCAACGTCGACTCGGTGGATCTGGATATCGAACGCAACGTGCTCACCGTACGGGCCGAACGGGCCGACGCGACCCAGCCCAGCGTTGAGCTCATCGCCTCGGAGCGGCCCCGGGGAGTCTTCAGCCGCCAGCTCATCCTGGGCGACACGCTGGACACGGATGCAGTCAAGGCGACCTATGCCGACGGCGTCCTGACCCTGCGCATACCGGTCATGGAGAAAGCCAAGCCGCGGAAGATCGAGATCACCCACGCACGGGACGAACTGCAGGAAGTCGGACAATAGCAGCCGGCGGCGGCGCGGCGGTATATTACCCGCGCCGCCGCCGGTTCCCGCCGCCCGGGGGATAAGGAGTACAGCCATGAGCGCGTGGCGGCGCTACGATTCACACCTGATGCCGGTCTTCCATGAAAGGTTCGAAGAACGCTGGGGCGAGGGTACCGCTCCGTTCCTCGACCCGGAAGCGCACGAACTGCCCCTTCCG
This sequence comes from Arthrobacter sp. 05L45_2, assembly GCF_056397525.1. Taxonomy (NCBI): domain Bacteria; kingdom Bacillati; phylum Actinomycetota; class Actinomycetes; order Micrococcales; family Micrococcaceae; genus Arthrobacter; species Arthrobacter sp. 05L45_2. The sequence continues at coordinate 12,485 of NZ_JBFTNO010000129.1, forward strand.
CGGGCGCAGTGGATCAACGTGGACACCGGGGCGGCCCTGGCCGTGGTGCCGGTCTGGGCCGCGGAGGACAGCCAGCACCGCTCATTCGGGGTGTTCTACCTGCCGCCGGCCGGGGACATCTGGGTGCTCCGGCCCGGGTTCACCGGCTACCTCGAGCCCGCGGCAGAGGACGGAGACCAGTTGCTGGGCCTGCGGAACGACGCCTTTAGGAAGGCGGTGGCCCACGCCAAGGAGTTCCTCTTCGGCACCGAGGCCGCTGGCTGAGGGCGGTGCGGCCACGGCACGCGGACCATGCTGACGCGCCGTGTGTGGCGCGGGCTCCCGGCGGGGCCTAAAATCAATCCACTACCAGCGCAACTGCATAGGGGATCCGCCAATGAACGCTTCCGCCCACGACCTGGCCGCACTGCTGCCATCCGGTTTCACCATGGGCGTGGCGACCGCCGCCTTCCAGATCGAGGGGGCGCTGGACGAGGACGGCCGCGGACCCTCCGGCTGGGACATGTTCGCCGCGAAGCCCGGCACGATTGTCGATGACCACAGCCCCGCCATGGCCTGCGACCACTACCACCGGATGCCCGAAGACGTGGCCCTGATGAAGGACCTGGGCATCGACTCCTACCGGTTCTCGCTGTCCTGGCCGCGGATCCAGCCCGGCGGCAGCGGCCCGGTCAATCCCAAGGGCCTGGACTTCTACGACCGGCTGATCGACCTGCTGCTGGCCAACGGCATCGCACCGATGGCCACGCTCTACCACTGGGATACCCCGCTGGAACTGGACGAGGCCGGCGGCTGGATGAACCGGGACACCGCCTACCGGCTGGGGGAGTTCGCCGCGATTGCCGCCGCAGCCTACGGGGACCGGGTGGCCCGCTGGGTAACCATCAACGAACCGGCCACCGTCAGCGCCAACGGCTACATGCTGGGCGTGCATTCCCCGGGTGAAGCCCACATGCTCAAGGCCCTCCCCAGCGTCCACCACCAGCTGCTGGGCCACGGGTTGGCGATGCAGGCACTGCGGGCGGCCAAGGTTCCCGGCGAAATCGGCCTGACCAACGTGTATTCGCCGATGGTCCCCGCCACCGTCAACCCGCTGGACAAGGTCAGTGCGGGCCTGATGGACATGGCACAGAACCGCCTCTACGCTGACCCCGTGCTGCTGGGCAAGTACCCGGACGCCATCCGTGCCGCCACCTTCTTCTCCTCCTTCAGCCCGTCCAAGGAGGACATGGAGCTGATCTCGCAGCCGCTGGATTTCTACGGGCTGAACTATTACATGCCTACCCGCGTGGCTGCCGGGCCCGGTGAGGGCACCGTGCCGGAGGGGATGGCGGAAGCCATGGGGAACGACCTCAACGGCGGAGGCGGCGCCACCCCGTTCCACGTCGAGAGTTTCCCGGACACCGAGATCACCGCCTATGGCTGGCCGATCAAGCCGGACTACATGGCCGTGGCGCTCGCGGAAATGGCCGAACGCTACCCGGAACTGCCGCCGGTCTACATCACCGAGGGCGGTGCGAGCTTCGAAGACCTGGAGATCCACGACGCCGAAGGCCGGCTGGTGGTCCCGGATGAGCGCCGCGTGCGGTACCTCGCCGAGCACATCGGCGCGGCCATCGAGGCGACCTCGCCCGGCGGCGCCGCAGAGTCGATCGACCTGCGCGGTTATTACATCTGGTCCCTGATGGACAACTTTGAATGGTCCGCCGGCTACAAGCAGCAGTTCGGCCTGCTTCACGTGGACCGTGACACCATGGCGCGCACGCCCAAAGCGTCCTTCTACTGGCTCCGGGAACTGATGGCCGCCCGGTCGAAGGCTGCAGCCGCCGTCGTCGAACCTGCCGTAGAGCCGGCCCCAGCCGCTGAACCAGCCGCCGTCGTCGAACCCCCGGCCGCCGGCGCGGAACCGGCCGCAGCAGGCTAAAGGATGTCGAGCTCCTGCAGACGGGTAGCCATGCCGGCGCCGTCCGGCGAGTAGACCCACGGGACCGCTGAACCGGTGTGGTCGCCGCTCTCCGAGTGGCCGCCGGCCAGCACGGCCTCGCCCGCGGAGAGCTGGCGGATGCCGATGGCCGCCACCTTGTCGCCGTGGTCCCGGGCGAACTGCGAATAGATCGCCTCGTCGTGCTGGCCGTTGTCGCCAAAGAGAAGCCAGCGCATGTTGGGGAACTCCTTGGCCAGCAGTTCCAGGTTCCGGCGCTTGTGGTCCTGGCCGCTGCGGAACCAGCGGTCGTGGGTCAGGCCCCAGTCGGTCAGCAGCAGGGTGCCGGAGGGGTACATGTTGCGGGTGATGAAGCGGGCCAGGGTGGGGGCCGCGTTCCACGGGCCCGTGGAAAGGTAGATCACCGGCGCCTCGGGATGCTCCACCCGCAGCCGGTCCATCAGGACCGCCATGCCGGGGGTCGCCATCCGGGCCCGTTCGTTGAGGACGAACGTGTTCCACAGCGCCAGGAACGGCCGGGGAAGGGCCGTGACCATAATCGTGTCGTCAATGTCGGAGACGATGCCCAGGGTGGTCTCGGGCGCGATGACGTAGATCTTTGCCTCCGCCGGCTCCGTGCCCGCGGCGCGCAGCACTGCCGTGTGCCAGCCGGGGGCAAGCGCCACCGGCACCACGGTGTCCACCAGGCCGCCGCGGTCGGCCTGGACCCGGGTGGTGGTGCCGCCGATCTCGATGTCCACATCCACGAATTGGATGGGGACGGACGTGAACGCGCGCCAGCCGCGGATGTTCTGGTTGCCGTTCTGCGCCGCCTGCTCGGCCCGGCTGCCGGGCGTCGGTTTGCTGGTGAGCAGCACCCGGCCCAGGACCCGCACCCACTCGGTGGACCCGTACCCCTGGTAGGCGATGGTCTGCGGGGCGAACTTCCAGCGCCTCGCCATTTTCAGCCGGAGGTGGTTGACGGTATCCGAGACCAGATGGGCGAACCTGAACGCCTGGCTGCCCGAGATCTTCCGGGGCTGCGTTGGTTCCTGCCGGGGTTCCTGCGACGCCATGTCCATGCCTCCACTCTTTCACAGGGCAGCGGGCCGCGGACCACCGGCACGGAGCGGCACGGCCACCCGTGGCCCTGTGGCGCGGGGTCGTATGGCACTGTAAGACCCATGGCACGCATCGAGGATTACGCAATGGTGGGCGACCTCCACACCGCCGCTCTGATCAGCACCGAAGGCTCCATCGACTGGCTCTGCCTGCCCCGCTTCGACTCGCCGGCGTGTTTCAACGCCCTGCTGGACACACCCGAGGCCGGCCGCTGGCTCCTCGCACCGGCCTCCGGCGGCGAATGCACGCGGCGCGGCTACCGCGAGAACAGCCTGATCCTGGAGACCGAATGGGAAACCCCGGACGGCAAGGTCAAAGTGATCGACTTTATGTCACCGCGCGACGGCGCGGCGGACATTGTGCGGATCGTCGAAGGCATCCGCGGGAGCGTGCCGATGCGCGGCGAACTTTCGCTGCGCTTCGATTACGGCGAAATCGTCCCGTGGGTCCGCCACGACCAGCACGGCATCCACGCGGTGGCCGGCCCGGATGCCGCCTATCTGGTCACCGATGCCCCGCTCCGGGGCGAGCACATGCAGACCGCCAGCGAGTTCACCGTCACGGCTGGCCAGCGGATTCCCTTCGTGCTGACCTGGGCGCCCAGCCACCTCGGCCGTCCGCGGGCGGTGGACCCGGAAGGCGTACTCGCCGCCACCGAATCCTTCTGGCAGGAGTGGTCCGACAAATGCAAAATCACCGGTCCGTACCGCGAGCCCGTACTGCGTTCACTCATCACCCTCAAGGCCCTCACGTACGCCCCCACCGGCGGGATCGTGGCGGCGGTCACCACGTCCCTGCCGGAGGAAATAGGCGGCCAGCGCAACTGGGACTACCGCTATTGCTGGCTTCGGGACGCGACCCTGACCCTCCAGGCGCTGCTCGCCTCCGGCTACTCCGAGGAAGCCGCGGCCTGGCGCGACTGGCTGCTCCGGGCCGTCGCGGGCGACCCGGCCGACCTGCAGATCATGTACGGCCTCCATGGCGAGCGCCGGCTCCCGGAGACCACCATCGACTGGCTGGCCGGCTACGAGGGGTCGGCGCCGGTGCGGATCGGCAACGCCGCGGCCGGGCAGCTGCAGCTGGACGTCTGGGGCGAGGTGCTGGACTGCCTGGCCCTGACCCGGAGCGCACTGCTGCAGGACGGCGACGACGCCTGGGATGTCCAGATCGCCCTTATGGAGCACCTGGAGACGGCGTGGGACCAGCCGGACAACGGGCTCTGGGAGATGCGGGGTCCGCGCCGGCATTTCACCCACTCGAAGGTCATGGCCTGGGTGGCGGCGGACCGGATGGTCAAGGGCGTGCGGGACTTCGGCCTCCCCGGCCCCGCGGACCGCTGGGAAAAACTCCGTGACACCATCCACGCTGACGTGATGGCCCACGGGTTCGACGCCGGGCGCAACACCTTCGTCCAGTCGTACGGGCGTCCGGAGCTGGACGCCAGCCTCTTGTTGATCCCGCGTGTGGGCTTCCTGCCGCCCGACGACCCCCGAGTGGTGGGCACCATCGACGCCGTCCAGCGCGAATTGACCCACGACGGTTTTGTCCTGCGCTACCGGCCGGAGAAGAGCGACGACGGGGTTCCCGGCGGCGAGGGCGTCTTCCTCGCCTGCTCCTTCTGGCTGGTGGAGGCGCTGCTCGGGGCGGGCCGGCGGCGGGAGGCGAAAGAGCTCTTCGAGCGGCTGGTGGCGTTGCGCAACGACGTCGGACTCCTCAGTGAAGAGTGGGACGTCTCGGCGGCGCGGCAACTCGGGAACACACCCCAGGCCTTCAGCCATTTCGCGCTGGTGCGGAGCGCGCTCCAGCTTCAGGAGGCCGCCCGCTGACCTGAACGACGGCCCGCGGGCTGCCGCCGGAACCTGACTTTTCTCCAGAGCTTAGATAAGTATACTTACTAATATCCCCGCCCGGGGTGCTGGATTGAAGGAGTCTGCAATGGCTGGATATTTCGAGCTCGTGGATGCGCCCGACGGCGGCTACCGGATCAGGATGATGGACGCCACCGGC
>NZ_JBFTNO010000130.1:0-9051 GCF_056397525.1 Arthrobacter sp. 05L45_2
ACGATCTGCTGCAGCAGCCGTCCCCGGACCGCGAGGTTGGCGTACGCGAAATCCTCGTGGCCGCGGCTCAGTTCCTCGGCCACACGGTCCGCCCAGCCACGGTGGCCGCCCGGGCTGGCCGCCTCAGGGTCGCCGATGCCCTCGGTAAAGGAATCGCCCATGGCGACGTAGCGCGTCCAGGGGTGGTTGACAGTCCGGTCCGGGTAATTCTCCATCGCTTCTGTTTCGCTCACCTTCATATCCTGCCCCTTTCCGGCAAAGCTGCGCCACCGGACCGGCCACCGGGCGGCAACTGCAAGAATGGAGCCATGACTGACGCCGCCTCCGCCCGCTCTGCTTTCCCCGCCCCTGTCGTCCTGTGGTCCGCACCCGAAGAGGCCCGCGCAGGCCGGCCCCTGCTGGTCCTGCTGCACGGCTACGGCGCCAACGAACAGGACCTGTTCAGCCTGGCGGACATGCTGCCGGCCGAGTTCGTGGTGGCCTCGCTGCGAGCGCCTTTGAACTCTGGTCCGGGCTTCACCTGGTTCCCGCTGACGGCGTCCATCGAGTACTCGCTTGAGGCCGTCAAGGATGCCGCGGCCTACACCCGGGACTGGATCGACTCCGTGCGGGCCAGCCACCCCTCGGTCACGCTGCTGGGCTTCTCCATGGGCATGGCCATGGCCACCACGCTGCTGCGTCAGCGCCCGGACGGCTATGCCGCCGTCGTCGGGCTGTCCGGGTTTGCCGTCGACGCCGGCGCGGATCCGAGCTTCCGCGACGCGGAACTCGACGGCACCGTGCCGATGTTCTGGGGCCGCGACCAGCAGGACCCCGTCATCACCCCCGACAAGATCGAGTTCACCATGGGCTGGGTGCGCAAACACGTGAAGCTCACCAAGGTGCTCTACACCGGCATGTGGCACGGCATCAACCAGCAGGAGGTCGGCCACGTGGGCGAGTTCCTGACCCATGAGGTCCTGAACAAATAACGGCCGACGGCGGCGACGATCGCCGAAGCGGGACGGAGCCCTTCCGGTTGCCCTCCGGCGGGGCCGGCCGCTGCTAGGCTCCGTGGAGGGCGACGATCCGCACGGTCTGGCCGTTCACGGTGACGGTGTCGCCGTGGTGCAGCTGGCGGCCGCGGCGGTCGTCAATTTCGCCGTTGACTTTCACCAGTCCGTTCTTGACCAGCTCAGCAGCCTCCACGCCGTCCTCGACCAGGTTGGCCAGCTTCAACAGCTGGCCCAGCCGGATCATGTCGTCGCGGATGGAGATGTCTTCGATTTCCGGGTTGCTCATACAAGCAATAATGCCTGACCAAAGGTGGCACCAATGACCCACGCACCACGGCTTCCCCTCCCCGTGGGACTGCTCCTTGCCGTTTCGGCCGGACTCCTCGTTCCTGTCCAGGGCCGCATCAACGGCGCCCTGGGGACCGTCCTGGCCGACGGCCTGGCAGCCGCGGTGGTCAGCTTCAGCACCGGCCTGGTCCTGATGATCGTGATTTCCCTGAGCCTGCCGAAGGGGCGGGCGGGGCTGGCCACCGTCCTGCCGGCGCTGCGGGAGCGGCGGTTCCCGCGCTACTACGCCCTCGCCGGCGGGATAGGTGCGCTGTTCGTCTTCGCCCAGTCCTTCACGGTGGGCCTGCTCGGCGTCGCGCTCTTCACCGTCGCCGCCGTCACCGGCCAGACCCTCAGCGGACTGCTGGTCGACCGGATGGGCATCGGCCCGGCCGGCAAGAAGCCCGTCACCGGGATCCGGGTRCTCGGCAGTGTCCTGACCGTAGCCGCCGTGGCCTGGGCCGTGTCGCCGCGCTTCGATCCCTCGGCCGCCGGCTCCGGCGGGTCCGGCCCGCTCCAGTTGCTCATCCCCGTACTGCTGCCGGTGGTCGCCGGATTCCTGATGAGTTTCCAGCAGGCGATGAACGGCACGGCCACGGTGCACTACGGCACCCCCATCACCGCCACCCTGGTGAACTTCATCGCCGGCGGCATCCTGCTCTGGCTTGTCTGGCTCATCAAACTGGCCGCCGCGGGGCCCGGCAACGCCCTCCCCTCAGAATGGTGGTATTACCTCGGTGGCCCCATGGGCTGCGTCTTCATCGCCGTCGCGGCCTTCCTGGTCCGCGGCCTCGGCGTCCTGGTCACCGGGCTCGGGATGATCGCAGGCCAGCTGCTCGGCTCGCTCGCCCTCGATCTGGCCCTTCCCGCACCGGGCACCGTCGTCGCCCTTCCCACGGTGCTCGGCACCATCCTGACGCTGGCGGCCATTGTCCTGGCCAGCCTCCCCTGGTCACGGGGAGCCCTCAAGCGCCGGTAGCCCGGTAGGCTAGGACACTGCATCACACCGTTCGCACCACCCCGCCCGGCAACCAGCCGGTGACCCGGGGCTGACAGCACGGACCGCACCCAGCGGCCCTGTAGAAATTGGAGTTCCCATGGCAGCAAAATCCGTTCTTGACCAGATCATTTCCCTCGCCAAGCGCCGGGGTTTCGTCTTCCAGGCCGGTGAAATCTACGGTGGCTCCCGTTCTGCCTGGGACTACGGACCCCTCGGCGCCGAGCTGAAGGAAAACATCAAGCGCCAGTGGTGGCAGTCCGTCGTGCGCGGCCGCGAGGACGTCGTCGGCCTCGACTCCTCCGTGATCCTGCCCCGCCAGGTCTGGGAGGCCTCCGGCCACGTGGACGTCTTCTCCGACCCGCTGGTGGAGTGCCTCTCCTGCCACAAGCGCTACCGCGCGGACCACCTCGAGGAAGAGTACGAGGAGAAGAAGGGCCGCCCCGCCGAGAACGGCCTCAAGGACATCGCGTGCGCCAACTGCGGCACCCGCGGCCAGTGGACCGAGCCGCAGGAATTCTCCGGCCTGCTCAAGACCTACCTGGGCCCCGTGGCCAGCGAAGAGGGCCTGCACTACCTGCGCCCTGAAACCGCGCAGGGCATCTTTGTGAACTTCAACAACGTGCTGACCACCTCCCGCCGGAAGCCGCCGTTCGGCATCGGCCAGATCGGCAAGTCGTTCCGCAACGAGATCACGCCCGGCAACTTCATCTTCCGCACCCGCGAGTTCGAGCAGATGGAGATGGAGTTCTTCGTTGAGCCCGGCACCGACGAGCGGTGGCACCAGTACTGGATGAAGGAGCGGATGGCCTGGTACACGGGCCTGGGTATCCGGGAGGACAACCTGCGCTTCTTCGAGCACCCGCTGGAAAAGCTCAGCCACTACTCCAAGGGCACCACCGACATCGAGTACCGCTTCGGCTTCAGCGGTTCGGAGTGGGGCGAGCTCGAGGGCATCGCCAACCGCACCGATTTCGACCTCTCCACACACTCCAAGGCCTCCGGCCAGGACCTGAGCTACTTCAACCAGGCCACCAACGAGCGCTACACCCCGTACGTGATCGAGCCCGCCGCCGGCCTCACCCGCTCCTTTATGGCGTTTATGATCGACGCCTACACCGAGGACGAGGCACCCAACGCCAAGGGCGGCGTCGACGTCCGCACGGTCCTCAAGCTGGACCCGCGCCTGGCCCCGGTCAAGGCCGCGGTGCTCCCGCTGAGCCGCAACGAGGACCTTTCCCCGAAGGCCAAGGACCTCGCCGCACAGCTGCGCCGGAACTGGAACATCGAATTCGACGACGCCGGCGCGATCGGCCGCCGCTACCGCCGCCAGGACGAGATCGGCACCCCGTTCTGCATCACCGTGGACTTCGACACCCTCGAGGACCAGGCCGTCACCATCCGCGAACGCGACACCATGAGCCAGGAACGGGTTTCCCTGGACAAGGTGGAGGGCTATCTCGCCGCACGGCTGATCGGCGCCTGACCATGGCGATCGCATACCGCGAGTGGCGCGAGGGCGACGACCTCGCGCTCCTGGAGATGTGGGGCGGCCCGGAGACCGACCAGGCGCGGCAGTTCCGCGGCGCCCTGGCACCCTCGGGCAACGCCCCGTGGCGGCGCTGCATTGTGGCCGAGGACGTCGTTGACGGCGTCGCCATTCCGGTCGCGGCAGGCGTGGTCCACGAGGCCTCCCTGCACCCGGAACGCCTCTGGGCCTACGTGGAGGTKGCCCGCGACCACCGCCGCYCCGGCATCGGCTCCACGCTGCTGGCCATGCTCCGGCACGAGGCCGGCGGCTCGCCGTCGGGCGTCACCCGGCTCCGGACCAAGGTGGAGCCCGGCACGCCCGGGGCCGCTTTCGCCGAGGCGGCCGGCCTGGCCCCGATCCAGCGGTCCCGACTGGTAGTGGTGGAGCCCGGGTCACTGAAGCTGCCCGTGTTCGGCGACGGCTCCGAGGCTGCGGCGTCCGAACAGGTGGAGGACCTGGCCACGGGGTCCGTGGAACTGAGCGACGTCGTGGGACGGTACTACACGGCCGTGCACCACTGGGACAGCCCCGGGGAACTCAGCATCGCCACCGTCCAGCGGCTCTTCCTCGATGACCTCAGCGGAGCCCATGGGGCGATCGTCCTTCGCGCGGCCAAGGCCAGTGCCTTCGGTGCGGGAGTCCCGGCGAGCAAAAAAGGGAGGCTTCAGGCTTTCGCCGTCAGCTACGCCCAGGGCGGACCGGAAACCGGCGGCGCACCGGACGCGGCAGCAGGGGCAAACCCCGGCGGTGAGCCCTCGGACGTGTTCCTGGGCCACGACCCGGAACTCTCCGACGACGACGCCCGCGCCGCAGTCCGGGACCTGCTGGCCCTCATCGCCTACCAGTACCCGGTCCTCCTGGAACTGGACGACGCGATGACGGCTCTGCGGGCCGTCGTCGAGCCCCTGCTGGAGAGCGGCAAGGCACACCAAACCGGTGCGGAAACGCTGATCGTCTCCGACCCCGCCTAGGCGGAGCCGCCCGCGGTCACCCGGGAAGGGGTTAGCGGCGGCTGCGCGCGCGCCGCGGACCTTCGGCGTCGTCCAGCCGCTGCCGTTCCTCCTCGGTGGGTGCACCGCCGCCGAGAACGGCCGGCATCCACCAGGCACCGGGCCGCGGTGTGAGCGGGAAATCGGCGATGCAGAGGTCAATCCCGTGCTGGAGCGCCTCCCGGAGCCCGGCGGTCGCGGCCGCGACATCCAGGCCGGGAGCCGGGGTGAGGGGTTCGCCCACGTGGACCCGGACCGGCGCCCGCCATGCGCGGAGCGGGGAGAATCCGTGGTGCCGGGTCATGATCCGGTGCGCGCCCCAAACGGAGACCGGAATGATCGGTACCCCCGCCTCGGCGGCCATCCGGACGGCGCCGGTCTTGCATTCGCGGACCCGGAAGCTGCGGCTCACGCCGGCCTCCGGAAGGATCGCGATGTACTCGCCGTCCCGGAGCTTGCGCACGGCGGCGTCGTAGGCGTGGGCTCCGGTGTCGTACCCGACGACGACGTGCCCCGCAGCGCTGACCGCCGGGCCGGCGAACCAGTGGTCGGCGGCGCCCTGTGTGATCAGGAAACGCATCTGGGCTTTGTTGTGCCACCACAGGAGCAGCTCCGCAATGGCGAAATCCAGGTAGCCGAAGTGGGTGATGGCCACCACCGCGCCGGTGCCCGGTGCAACCCGCCGGGAAGCGCCCTGCCGTGCGGGACCGAAAGGCGAACTGTCACGCGAAACGGCCGGAAGGTGCTCGGAACCGGTGACGGTCACCTGCACCCGGAACAGCCAGCGGAGCGCCTGCCCGGTACGGACGATCACCCGGTAGAACCGGTCGTTCGGGCGGGGACGCCAGACGCGTCGGACGCCCGGCATCTCAGCGGCCGCCCGGTTTCCGTGTGCGGCGCGGGGGCAGCGGGAAGAACCCGGACGTGGACTCGATGTATTCCTTGTAGCCGGGCCGGGCGGACATGGCCTTCTCGGTCAGCGGTTTCCCGGTCTTGCCGGCGAGGGTCCAGATCATCAGGGCGGGGGAGAGGATGGTCAGCACGCCGGGCCAGGAGTCGGCGGCGACCAGGAACAGGCCGGCCCATACGGCGGCGTCGCCAAAGTAGTTCGGATGGCGGGTGTAGCGCCACAGCCCGGTGTCCAGGACGGTGCCGCGCCGGGCCGGATCGGCCTTGAACTGAGCGAGTTGCCAGTCGCCGACGGTTTCGAAGACGAAGCCGATGATCCACAGGAGCACACCCAGCAGGGCCACCCAGCCGAGGGTGCCGGTGCTGAACATACCCACCTGGATGGTGAGCGAGACGAAGAACATCACGATGCCCTGCGGCAGGTACACCCGGCGCAGGGCGTAGGTGTTGCGGGACCCGGGGGCCGCGGCGAGCATGTCCAGGTAGCGGGGATCCTCGTGGCCGCCCCGGGCGCGGACCCCGATGTGGAGGGCCAGCCGGACGCCCCATACTGCCACCAGCGCCAGCAGCAGGAGGCGCCGGCCGTCGTCGCCGTGTCCGGCGGAGAGCAGCCAGGAGACGGCGGCCGCCACCACAAAGCCCAGGCCCCAGACGGTGTCGATGACCGAATGCCGGCTTTGGCGCACCGCGATGGCGAATATCACCGCCAGGAGGGCAGCGAGCGCCAGTGCCACCCAGGGCAGGCTGGCCAGGAACGCGTCCAGCGGGAAGGCGGCCATCACAGCACCACCGGGAGGCTCGCAGCAGCAGGCAGGACCTGACGGAATGCGTCCGTGCCCCGGAGTTCGGTGCCGGCGCTGCTGCCGAAGGCGTCAAGGATAAAGCCGTTGGCCAGGGAGTTCCAGAGCCGGACCCGGCGGAACATAAAGTGGCCGGCGCCCTTGAGCGAGACATACTCGATGGAGCCCGCGACACCCTCGGCGCGGCGGGCGTAGGCCAATGAGTTCCGGGGGCTGGTCCAGCGGTCCTCGCTGCCGTGGACGATCAGGACGCGGCGCCCGGCGAGGGGTTCCACGGGGGTGGCCGCATCAAGCCACGGCGCCAGGGCGACGACGGCCTCAACCTGGGCGTCGTCGGCGACGCAGAGCGCAGTGAGGCCGCCCATGGAATGCCCCAGCAGGTACACCGGCACCCCGGGGTGTTCGAGGCTGATCTGGGCCAGGGCCCAGCGGGCATCCTGGACCGGTGACATGTCCTGCCCGTTCCAGCCCCGGTAGCGGTTGCGGAGGGTCCAGACGGCCAGTCCGTGCGGGCCGCCCTCATTCCGGAGCGCCTGGGCGAAGGGAAGCATCCGGGCCGGGCTCAGGTGCCGGGCCCTGACGGCCTCGAAGCTGTCCGCCCGTCCGCCGTGCAGGACCAGGACGACGCCGCGCGTCTGCCCGGACGCGTCCGCGATGCTCAGTTCGGCCCTGGCCGCGGGACCGGTCCCGGCCGTGCCTTGCTCCCGGTCATCTGTCTTGCGTCTGGCCACGCTGGTGCCTCCCCGTCGTTTGTCCCTGCAATGATCAACAATAAGTTGCCCGCCGAAGTTCCCGGCCGCTGCTCCGCCGGCGACTCCACGCGGACCTCATTCCAAGAGGCATTCGGTGCAGCGGGCGCGGGGGATGGGACGGCCGGCTTCGACGCCGGCGCCGGGCAGCGTGGCCGGACCTCTTGACTCCCATCCGGGGGAAGAGTAGGCCTGTGCTCGTAAGCCTCCGGACGCCATGCCGGCTGGGAGCACAAGAACACCGTCCGGGTCGGAAACCACGACGAAATCGACGGTAGAAAAAATGAACGGAACCGACTTCGAGGCCCTGCGCGGGCAGGTCCGCGGGCAGGTCATCACGTCCGGCGATGCGGACTACGACGCCGCGCGGGCGGTGCACAACGGCATGATCGACAAGCGGCCCGCCGCCGTCGTCCGCGTGTCCCAGGTTGCGGACGTGATCGCGGGTGTGAATTTCGCCCGGGACAACGGGCTGGCCGTGGCGGTCCGCGGCGGCGGCCACAGCGGCCCCGGGTTCGGCACCGCCGATGACGCGCTGGTCATCGACTTCACCAACACCCGCGGGGTGCGGGTGGACCCGGCCGGCCGCACCGCGAGGGCGGAGGCGGGTGCCACCTGGGCGGACTTCAACCACGCCACCCATGCCTTCGGGCTGGCGACCACCGGCGGCGTCGTGGGTTCCACCGGCGTATCCGGGCTGACGCTCGGCGGGGGTATCGGCTATCTTGACCGGAAATTCGGTCTCAGCTGCGACAACCTGCTCTCCGCCGACGTCGTCACCGCCGAGGGCAAGTTCCTGACGGCCAGCGATAAGGAGAACACAGACCTGTTTTGGGCGCTGCGCGGCGGCGGCGGGAACTTCGGCGTCGTTACCTCGCTTGAATTCCGGCTGCACCCCGTGGACATGGTCCATGCCGGCATTGTCATCTACCCGGCGGAGCACGCCGAGACCGTGGCGAAGTTTTACCGCGAGCACATTTCCGCCGCGCCCGAAGAGCTCGGCGCGTTCCTGGCGTTCCACCAGGGGCCGCCGGTCCCGTTCCTGCCCGAGGAATGGCACGGGAAACCCGTCTGCATTGTGGTCGGCATGTGGACCGGCGACCCGGCGGAAGGCCCGGCCCGGTGGCAGCCGTTCCTGGACGCCGCGCCGGTGGCCGGATCCATGGTGGGGCCCATGCCGTATCCGGCCCTGAACTCGGCCTTCGACGCCATGTATCCCAAGGGCCTGCTCGCCTACTGGAAAGCGGCCTTCCTGACCGAACTCAACGACGGGGCCATCAACGCCCACCTCGAGTTCGCGCCCCGGGTACCCACGGTGCAGACCGCCGTCCACATCTATCCGATCGACGGGGCGGTGCACCGGGTGGGTGCCACGGACACGGCCTTTCCCAACCGGAACGCCAAGTTCTCCCCGGTCATCGCCTGCCACTGGGAGAACCCGGCGGACACGGCGGCGAACGTCGCCTGGGTGCGGGACTACGCGGCCGCGCTGCAGCCCTTCTCCGAAACCGCAGGCTACATCAACTTCATGGACGGCGATGACGCAGGCCGGGTCGCGGACAACTACGGCCCGAACTACCAGAGGCTGCGCGAGGTCAAGGCCACCTACGATCCGCAGAACCTTTTCCACGTCAACCAGAACATCGTGCCGGCATAGCCGGGGGGTGCCGACACCGTAAAGTTTTCGGCATGAGGTTGAACTGCTGATGGGCGCCGGACACTCACACACCGGACACTCCCACACCGTCCAGGGG
>NZ_JBFTNO010000131.1:0-16599 GCF_056397525.1 Arthrobacter sp. 05L45_2
ACTCCACGACGCTCTGGAAGGCCGTGGGCTTCCAGGAGAAGGACTCCCTCACCATCTCCGTGGCCACGGCCATCACCAACATCCTGGTGACCCTGGTGGCCATCGCGCTGGTGGACCGGATCGGCCGCCGTCCCATCCTGCTGGCAGGTTCCATCGGGATGGCCGCCTCCCTGGCGACCATGGCTGTGGCCTTCGGTTCGGCCACCGGCTCCGGCGAGGCGATCACCCTGCCCGGCGCCTGGGGTCCGGCAGCCCTGGTGGCAGCCAACGTCTTCGTCATCAGCTTTGGCGCCTCGTGGGGTCCGCTGGTGTGGGTGCTGCTGGGTGAAATCTTCCCGTCCCGCATCCGTGCCCGCGCCCTGGGCCTGGCCGCGGCCGCCCAGTGGATCGCCAACTTCGCGATCACGCTGAGCTTCCCGGTGATGGCGGCGGCGTCGCTGCCCCTGACCTACRCCATGTACGCCCTGTTCGCGGCGGCGTCGTTCTTCTTTGTGATGTTCAAGGTGCCCGAAACCAACGGCATGTCCCTGGAGCACGCAGAGACGCTGTTCGTCCCGAAGGGCTCCGCCAAGAAGTAGCGGCAACCGTTCGAACAGCAGACGAGGCCCATGTTCCACGGAACATGGGCCTCATCTGTTGTTAATGCAGGGACCGTACCCCTAGACCAGGTGCGGCTCGTGTGAGCTGAGGTACCGGCGGCCGCCGAGGACCACCGCGATCGCCAGCGCCATGGCGCCGGCCGCCGCGAAGAACGGAACCTGGGGCCCGAAGTGCTCACCCAACTGCGCCGCGGCGAACGGCGCCAGCGCACCGCCCATCCAGCGCACGAAGTTGTATCCGGCGGAGGCCACCGGCCGCGGTGAATCCGAGACACCCATGGCAAGTTCGGTGTAGATCGTGTTGTTGATTCCCAGCAGGGCACCCGAGACCACCACCAGGACGACGACGGCGGGGACGGAGTGTCCGGCGGCCAGGCCGAGGCCGGCCAGGTCCAGGAGGAGCAGCGCCAGCGTGCCGCTCAGCACCCGCACGGCGCCGAAGCGCCGCTGCAGCGCGGGGGCGACGAATACCGAGAAGACGGCGACAGCGACGCCCCAGCCGAAGAACACCCCGCCGATCCCGTAGGCATCCATCCCCAGGATGAAGGGCGTGAAGGCGAGGATGGTGAAGAAGCCGTAGTTGTAGAACAGGCCGCTGGCCGCCGTCGTCCGCAGTCCCTTGTGGCCCAGGGCCAGCAGCGGGTCCCGGAGCCGGACCTTYCGYKCCGGCAGCGGGGTCTTGGGMAGSAGSGCRATSAGGGCGATGAAKGCSGASGCCATSAGCASKGCGGTGCCGAAGAACGGGGCACGCCACTGCCAGCCGCCCAGCAGGGCCCCCAGCAGCGGACCGAGCGAAATGCCCAGGCCCAGGGCAGCCTCGTAGAGGATGATCGCGGTTCCGGCCCCGCCGCTGGCGACGCCGACGATCACGGCAAGGGCGGTGGCGACGAACAGGGCGTTGCCGAGCCCCCAGCCGGCCCGGAAGCCCACCAGTTCCGTAACGCTGCCGGACATCCCGGAGAGGGAGGCGAACACCACGATGATCGCGAGACCGGCCAGCAGCGTCCGTTTGCCGCCGATCCGGGAGGAGACAAACCCGGTGATCAGCATGGCGATGGCCGTGACCAGGAAGTAGCTGGTGAACAGCAGGGATACCTGGCTGGGGGTGGCATCAAGGTTCTTGGCGATGGCGGGCAGGATGGGGTCCACCAGTCCGATGCCCATAAAAGCGAAGACTGCGGCCAGGGCGGTGGCCCAGACAGCTTTGGGCTGCTTGAGTAGTGAAGCCTTTTCGGCCTCGAGGGTTGATGTTGCTTCCGGCGCGGGGGCCGTGAGCTGGCCGTCCATGGAGGGCGCTCCTCAGGTGTTGTGGTTTGTTCTATTCGTTGGTTCCAGCGGCTGGCTTTCCCGAAGGGAGCGGCCGTCAGGGCTGGAGGGTCTCGTTGATCCTGCCGATGACCGGGATGGCGGCCGCGAGGGCCCGCCGGTCCGCGTCAGTGAGTGAGCCGAGGATCTCCGCCATGACCGTGTTGCGGCGGTGGTTGGCCGATTCGACGGCGGCGTGCCCCTCGGGGGTGAGCCTGACCCGGACGGCCCGGGAGTCCTCGGGATCCGCCTCCCGCCGGACCAGTCCGGCGCGTTCGAGCTTGATGATCTGCTCGGTGGCGCTGGGGACCTTGACGCCCAGGTTGCGGGCAATTTCACCCACCCGCGCACCCGCGGCGCCGGCGCTGTCGCCGGAGTCGTCCACGAGCATCTTCAGTGTGCTGAGCTGGGCGGCGCTGAGCTCGCCATCGGCGTCCAGCCGGCGGACCAGGTAGATGCTGTGGCGGAGGGCCTCGCGGAAATCCCCGGCGAGGGCAAGCAGGCCGGCGTCCGGCAGCGGGTTCTCACTCATAGTTAGGTAGCCTAACAGTTAGGGTGCCTAAGAGTCAATGGGCGGGACGTAGGGGCGCGGCGAAGGGCCGAGCAGGTTCAGAGCTGGAGCTTCATGCCTTCATGGCTGGCCGCGAAGCCCAGCCGTTCGTAGAAGCGGTGCGCGGCCGTCCGGGACTTATCGGTGGTCAGCTGGACGAGCGAACAGCCCCGGCGCCGCGATTCCTCAAGTGCCCAGCCGACCATCGCCGCCCCGACGCCCTGGCCCCGCAACTCGGGGGCCACCCGGACCGCCTCGAGCTGCGCGCGCCACGAGCCGCGCCGTGACAGGCCCGGCAGGAAGCTGAGCTGGAACGTGGCCACAAGCCGGGAGGGGGCGCCCTGCTCCGGGGCGAGTTCCCCGACCAGCAGCAGGTGGGCGGGGTCCGCGTCGATCGCCTCGAAGGCGGCCTCGTAGGGCGCCGGATCCGAGGTTTCCTCCCGTACGGCCCCCAGCCGGTCGTCGGCGAGCAGCCGGAGAATGGCGGGCAGGTCCGCGCGGGCAGCGGGGCGCAGGCTGAACGTCCCGCCGTCGACGCCGAATGTTAGCAGGGGGGCCGGGCCGGCTGAAGTCGAAGTCACGTGCCCAGCCTGCCATGACGCCGGAGCGGCCGCCGGCAACGCGCCACGATTTCTAAGCCTGTACTTTAGAGAGGCTGATTTGTAACCGCCGTCACCCAATGCGGCGGACCACACTAAGGATTGTTGACATGTCCGAACAGACAACCGCGGAGCAGAGAACTGCCTCCAGCCGGGACACCGAGCCCCACCTTGCACGCTCGCTGAGCAACCGGCACATCCAGCTCCTGGCCATCGGCGGCGCCATCGGCACCGGCCTCTTTATGGGCTCCGGCAAGACCATCTCCGTCGCCGGGCCGTCCGTGATCTTCGTGTACATGATCATCGGCTTCATGCTGTTCTTCGTGATGCGCGCCATGGGCCAGCTGCTGCTCTCCAACCTGAACTACAAGTCCTTCAGCGACTTCGCAGGCGACCTGCTGGGACCCTGGGCCGGCTTCTTCACCGGCTGGACGTACTGGTTCTGCTGGGTGGTCACGGGGGTGGCCGACGTCATCGCGATCGCCGGTTACGCCGAGGAACTCTGGCCGGGCATCCAGCTCTGGATCCCGGGACTGGCCACCATCATCGTCCTGCTCCTGCTGAACCTGCCGACCGTCAAGGCCTTCGGCGAGACCGAATTCTGGTTCGCCCTGATCAAGATCGTGGCCATCGTGGCGCTGATCGTGGTGGGCCTGGTGATGATCTTCACCGGCTTCCAGTCCAACGCCGGCACCGCCAGCTTCAGCAACCTGTGGAACCACGGCGGCTTCTTCCCCAAGGAGTTCATGGGCTTCGTGGCCGGCTTCCAGATCGCTGTGTTCGCGTTCGTAGGGATCGAGCTGGTGGGCACCGCCGCGGCCGAAACCAAGAACCCGGAAGACAACCTGCCCCGGGCCATCAACGCCATCCCGCTGCGCGTCATGCTGTTCTACGTCGGCGCCCTCATCATCCTGATGTCCGTCACCCCGTGGACCGGCTTCAAGGCCGGGCAGAGCCCGTTCATCGCCATGTTCTCCCTCGCCGGGCTCGGCATGGCCGCCACCGTGGTGAACCTGGTGGTGCTGACCTCCGCAATGTCCTCGGCCAACTCCGGCATCTACTCGACGTCCCGGATGGTCTATGGCCTGGCCAACGACGGCGACGCACCCAAGCTTTTCGGCCGCCTTTCCACCCGCAAGGTCCCGCAGAACGCCCTGTTCCTTTCCTGCGTGCTGCTGCTCGCAGGCGTCGCCCTGCTCTACGCGGGCAAGGACGTGGGCGTGGCCTTCGACATGGTCACCACAGTCTCCGCGGTCTGCTTTATGTTCGTCTGGAGCATCATCCTGGCCAGCTACCTCGTGTTCCGGAAACGCCGCCCCGGGCTGCACGCCGCCTCGACGTTCAAGATGCCCGGCGGCATCCCCATGGTGTGGGTGGTGTTCGCGTTCTTCGCGTTCCTGGTCTGGGCGCTGACCACGCAGGCCGACACCCTGGCGGCCCTCCTGGTCACCCCGGTCTGGTTCGTGGTCCTGGGCGCGGCCTACGCCGTCGTCCGGCGCTCCCCTCTGCACCAGGCGCGGGTGGCCGAGTGGAAGGCCATGGCCGCCGCCGAAACGGCCGCCGCCGGCCGGGCCTGACGCCCGCCGCACGCACGACACCGGCCGACACAACAAACCCTCCCCTACCGTCAGGTGGGGGAGGGTTTGTTGTTCTGGTGCAGCAGGTGCGGCCGGGGAGGTTGCCGCTAGACGGCGGCCTGGGCCTCCTCGACGAGGGCACGGACGGCCGGGAACAGCGGGTGCTCGGCGGCCAGGCCCGTGATCTTGGTGGTGGCGTCCTCCGGGGCGGAGGAGTTCAGGATCTGCGCCAGCTCAACGGCCTCCGCATCGGCGGGATCGTTGAACCGCAGCGCGGCGGCAATCGCGCCGAGCAGCGCCTCGGGGACGATTCCGCGTTCGGCAAGCTCCGCCGCGGGGCCGATGAAGCGCTCGTGCCGGCTGAGCTTGCGCAGCGGCGCACGCCCTACCCGGTTCACGGTGTCCGGGAGGTGCGGGTTGGAGAAGCGGCCGAGGATCTTCTGGACGTAGGCCTCCTGCTCCTCGCGGTTGAACCCGTGCTTGGACACCAGGAGTTCCTTGGTCTCGTCCAGTACGGCGCGCACGTCCGCGGCAACGTCCTGGTCGGCCATGGCCTCGGAGATCTTGCCCAGTCCCGCCTCGAACCCGAAGTAGGCGGCCGAGGCGTGCCCGGTGTTGACCGTAAAGAGCTTCCGTTCGATGTACGGCGCGAGGTCTTCCACGAAGGTCGCCCCCGGGATGACCGGCTCCTTGCCCGCGAACGGCGTCCGGTCGATCACCCACTCGTAGAACGTCTCCACCGTGACGTCCAGGCCCTGGCCGGGCTCCTGGTTGGGCACAATCCGGTCCACCGCCGTGTTCGCGAACACGGCGGCCCCGTCCAGGGAGCCGGCGGCCGGATCCCACTGGGCGGCGATTTCGGTCTTCAGCAGGTCCGTCGCGTTGATGGCGTTCTCGCAGGCCATCACCTGGAGCGGCGCCAGCCCGGCCGCCCGGGCCGCAATCCCCCGGGCGATCACCGGCGCCACGAACTTCAGGATGTGCGGGCCCACCGCGGTGGTGACGATGTCCGCCGTCGCGATTTCAGCCACGACGTCGGCCTCCTGTGTACCGGAATTCAGCGCGCGGAAGTTGTCCACGGTCCGCTCGGCGGGACTGTCCCCCACCTCGTGGACCTGGTAGCTGTCCGCCGCGGCGAGCTGGGTGATCAGGGCGTCCGCGACGTCGGCGAACACCACCTCATACCCGGCCTCGTGCAGCAGCAGCCCTACGAATCCGCGGCCGATGTTTCCGGCTCCGAAATGAACAGCCTTCACTAGGAATTGACCTTTCCGAACAGGTCGAGCACTTCGTCGACGGTGGTGGCCGCCTCCAGCTGCGCGACCTGTGCCTTGTTGGTGAAGACCTTGGCGATCGAGGAGAGGATCTGGAGGTGCTCGTTGTTGATGCCGGCGACGCCGACSACGAACTTGACCTCYTTGCCGTTCMAGTCRATGCCGTTCGGGTAGCGGATSACCGAKACCGCGGACTTCATGATGTGGTCCTTGGCGGCGTTGGTGCCGTGCGGGATCGCGAGGTAGCTGCCCATGTAGGTCGAGACGGATTCCTCGCGCTCGTGCATGGCGGCCAGGTAGCCGGTGTCGACGGCTCCGCGGTCCAGCAGCAGCCGTCCCGCCTCGTCGATCGCGGCGTCCCGGGTGGTCGCCGTGCCGCTGAGGACCACGCTTTCGGCCACCAGGATGTCGGACGGCGCGGCGCCGGTGACGGCCTCGGGAGCCGCAGGGGCCGCAGCCGTACCAGCCCCCGTACCCTCGCCCACGCCGGACGCGTCGGCCGGCGCGTTGCTGCTCTTGACCAGTTCCACGATCTCGTCGTATTTCGGCGAGTTCATGAAGTTGTCCACGGAGACGTGCACGGCGCTGGACGTCGCGGGCTTGGCCCGCTCGGTCAGGTCCTGGTGGGTGATGACGACGTCGTACGTGTCGCTGAGGTTCGCGATTGCGGAGTTGGTGACCTTCACGTCCGGGTAGCCGGCCGCCTTGATCTTGTTCCGCAGCACCGAGGCGCCCATGGCGCTGGAGCCCATGCCGGCGTCGCACGCGAACACGATGTTCTTGACCGGCCCGGCCAGCACCGCGACGCCACCCGCACCGGCACCCGCCAGGGCGGAGGACACGGAGCTCTTTTTGCCCTTCATGCTTTCCATCCGGGTGGTGGCTGCGCCGAGGTCGTCCTCGGCCGGGGCCTTGCTGGTCTTCAGGATCACCGAGGCGATCAGGAAGGACACGGTGGCGGCCAGGAGCACGGACAGGGCCACGCCCAGGAGGCTGTCCGCCGGGGTCGCGGCGAACACGGCGAGGATGCTGCCCGGGGCGGCCGGGGAACGCAGGCCGGCGCCGGTCAGGACGAGGGTGAAGATACCGGTCATACCGCCGCCGATGGCGGCGAGGATGATGATCGGCTTCATCAGGACGAACGGGAAGTAGATCTCGTGGATGCCGCCGACGAACTGGATCAGGGCCGCACCGGGGGCGGATGCCTTGGCCATGCCCTTGCCAAAGACCATGTAGGCGAGCAGGATGCCCAGGCCCGGGCCGGGATTGGCTTCCAGCAGGAAGAGGATGGACTTGCCCTGGGCGAGCGCCTGTTCAGTGCCCAGCGGGGTCAGGATGCCGTGGTTGACGGCGTTGTTCAGGAACAGGACCTTCGCGGGTTCGATGAAGATGCTGGTGAACGGCAGCAGGCCGTTGTGGACCAGGAATTCGACGACGGCGCTGGCGCCGTTGCTGAAGGCCTTCACTACCGGGCCGATCACCAGCATGCCGAAGATGGCCATGATGGCGGCCACGATGCCGGCGGTGAAGTTATCGATCAGCATTTCGAAGCCGGGCTTGACCTTGTTCTCCCAGAGGCTTTCGATCTTCTTCATGATCCAGGCCGTGAGCGGGCCCATGATCATGGCGCCGATGAACATCGGAATGTCCGTGCCGACGATCACGCCCATGGTGGCGGCCGCGCCGACCACACCGCCGCGGACGCCGTAGACCATCCGGCCGCCGGTGTAGCCGATGAGGAGCGGCAGCAGGTAGGTGATCATCGGGCCCACCAGTTTGGCGAGCTCGGTGTTCGGGGTGAAGCCCGCCGGGATGAAGAAGGCGGTAATGATGCCCCAGGCGATAAAGGCACCGATGTTGGGCATGATCATTCCGGACAGGAAAGTGCCAAATTTCTGCACACCTACCCGCATGCTGGTCCGGGGTGTCGCAACTGTCTCTGTTGCCATGTGATTTCCTAACCGTGATTCCTGCTGCACCGCAGGATTGTCCGATATTTTTTCGACGAGCTAGCTGGTGGCGCTGGTGGAGATCCGGTGGAGYCATTCGAGAAAGAGCTTGAGTTCGGAGCTGGAGAGCTGGTCCGAGTGCGAGGCCTGCAGCGCCGCATTCAGGGCGATGGCCGCCACCACCACCGGGGACTTGCCGGGGTCTTCGGGACCGGCGGCCCGCGCCTCCTCCGTGGAAACGGCGAAGATCATCGCATCGCGGGTCATGCTGGAGAGTTCGAGGTTCCGGTCCGGCGCCTTTTCCGTGATCAGCATGAGCGTCACGCCGACGTTGGCTGCCAGGATGCTGCGGGCGGCCTCCCGGGGCGGGACGTTGAGCTGACCGGCGACGGCGGCCTTGTTCAGCATCTCCTCCATCAGCGCCTCGGCGTCGGCGACGACGGCGGGGCGGCTTTCAGGACGGATATTGCCGAACATCACGAGGTACAGTTCCGGCTGCTTGAGCCCGAACTGGACGTGCTGGTCCCACATTCGCCGGATGTCCACGAGCGGCTGGCCGGACGGGGCAAAATCGCGTTCGCCGGCAACATATTCCTCAAAACCGGCGGCGACGACGGCGTCGAACAGTCCCTCTTTGTCACCGAAGTGGTGATAGAGCGTGGGTGCGGTGACCCCGGCCAGCTGCGTGATCTGGCGGGTCGAGACCGCCGCTCCCCCGGACTTGGCCAGCAATCCGGCAGCTGCACGCAGCAACCGGGTTTTGGGCGGTAGCTGGCCATCGATACTCATAACCGCTACCCTAGCACCTATAGCAACGCTATATGAAGTGCATCACATACACTTTTTTCAGGTACCGCAATTAGCCGGTTGACGTAGTGGCCAGCCGCAGGAAATCTAGGATCTAGCGGTTCAGTGGCGGCACCTGGACTGACTTACTGGCTCACGGCAGAGAATGAGGACTTTCAGTGCAGAACTTCCAAGGAGTAGGCGTCAGCCCCGGCCGGATCATCGGCACCATCCGCCAGATGCCGAAACCGGTCAGCGAACCGCCGGCCGGCGAACAGCTCCCTGAGGGCGTCTCGGCGGAGGACGCGACGGCGGCACTGAAAGCCGCAGCGAAAACTGTGCACGACGAGCTCAAGGCCCGGTCCGAGACGGTCAGCGGGGACGGCAAGGCGGTGCTGGAGGCACGGCAACGCTCGACCCCGCGAAGGTATTAGCCCTGCTCACCGCCGGCGGCGGCCCGCAGTCCCACACCGCCATCATCGCCCGCTCGCTGGGCCTGCCCGCCGTCGTCGCCGCGGCCGGCGTGGACACCGTTCCGGACGGCACGGAGGTCTACGTCGACGGCGCCGCCGGCACCGTCACCGCAGAGCCGGACGACTCCCAGCGCGCCGCGGCCGAACAGTGGGCCGCCACCGCCTCCCTGCTCGAGGAATTTGACGGTACCGGCACGACGGCGGACGGCCACCTTGTGCCGCTGCTGGCCAACGTCGGCGGAGCCAAGGATGCCGTGGCCGCGGCCGGACTCAACGCCCAGGGTGTGGGGCTGTTCCGGACCGAATTCTGCTTCCTCGAACGGGACACCGAACCCTCCGTCGAGGAACAGGCCGCAGCCTACAAGGGTGTCTTCGACGCCTTCCCCGGCAAGAAGGTGGTGCTCCGCACCCTCGACGCCGGCGCGGACAAGCCCCTCCCGTTCCTCACCGACGCCACCGAGCCCAACCCTGCACTGGGCGTCCGCGGCTACCGGACCGATTTCACCACTCCCGGCGTCCTGGAGCGCCAGCTGCAGGCCATCGCCCGCGCCCAGCAGGAGTCCGACGCGGACGTCTGGGTGATGGCCCCGATGATTTCCACCGCGGAGGAAGCCGCACGCTTCGCCTCGATGTGCGCCGACGCCGGGATTCAGACCCCCGGCGTGATGGTGGAGGTGCCCTCCGCGG
This sequence comes from Arthrobacter sp. 05L45_2, assembly GCF_056397525.1. Taxonomy (NCBI): domain Bacteria; kingdom Bacillati; phylum Actinomycetota; class Actinomycetes; order Micrococcales; family Micrococcaceae; genus Arthrobacter; species Arthrobacter sp. 05L45_2. The sequence goes on from NZ_JBFTNO010000131.1 coordinate 9,800, forward strand.
CCCTGACGGCGGAGGCCATCCTGCGGGAAGTGGGTTTCGCGAGCCTGGGCACCAACGACCTCACCCAGTACGCCATGGCCGCGGACCGGCAGCTCGGCCCGCTCGCCGGGCTGAACACCCCGTGGCAGCCTGCCGTGCTTCGCCTGGTGGGCCTCACGGTCGAAGGCTCCGCTGCGGAAGGCCACAGCAAGCCGGTCGGCGTGTGCGGTGAGGCTGCGGCGGACCCTGCCCTCGCCGTCGTACTGACCGGACTGGGGGTCACCACCCTGTCCATGACCGCGCGGTCTATCGCCGCCGTCGCCGCCGTACTCAAGACGGTCAGCCTCGCCGAGGCGCAGGAGCTGGCCAAACTGGCCCTCTCCGCGCCCAGCGCCGCGGACGCCCGCTCCTGGGTGCGGGCCAAGCTGCCCGTCCTGGAGGAACTGGGCCTGTAACCGGAGCCGTTGCCGCGACCCGGGGCGCTAGGATGCAGTCCATGACACTGATTGCTCCCCGGGTGACGGCCGGCCTGCCGGCTGACGACGCACACAAGCTCCAGTACGCGCTCAGCGGCAGCAACGACGTCACAGTGTTCGTCGATGGCACCGTCCACCGCCTGCCGCCGGCCGCGCGGGACGCCGTCGTTGACCTGCTGGGCCGCTTCAGCCGGGGTGAGTCGGTCACCGTCAGCAGCGTTGAGGAGATGCTGACCACCTCCAAGGCCGCCGAGTTGGCCGGGATCTCGCACACCTACCTGCGCAACATGACCGACCGGGGCGAGATCCCGGTGGAGTACCGCGGCACGCACCGGCGCATCCGGCTGGCCGACATCATGGCGTGGCTCGAGACCCAGAAGAAGAAAACCGCCGCGGAGAATGCAGCTGCGAACGCAGCGCCGGCGTCCGGCGGCGGCGAGCCCGCCGACGGCAGAGACGGCGCCACCGCCGATGCCTAGCGGCGGCGTGATAAGGATCAAACAACGATCCCGGCCGGGCGCGGAAACGCGGCGGAGGCCGGGGTTACGCTTGAATTGTGGATAAGTTCAGAGGGTGGCACATCCTGGCCGGCATCGCCGCCATGGTGCTCACCGGCATCCTCGGAACCGTCATGGGGCTGAACAACACCGCAGCCTTTATGTCCTCCTGCGTGGCGTTCGTGGCCGTCGCCCTGTGGACCGAGAGCCGGCTCTCCCGGCGCAAGCGGGACGCGGCGGGAAACCCTGGCGGGGACCGTGGCCTCGAACCGGGCCGGGAGCCGGACCGCGCACCCGACCGCGCACTCCGCGACGAACAGCAGTAGCCCCACCGGACCGGGTCCCCGGCCGAACTAGATCCTCGGCCGGGCCGCCCAGCGCCGCGCCTTCAGCGCCGCGTGCAGTTCCAGCCGCACCATTCCCTTGAGCGGGTCGACACCGAGCAGCTGGCGGATCCTGGCCAGCCGGTTGTAGATACTGCTCCGGTGCAGGTGCAGTTTGGCCGCCACCTCCTGGACCGACCCGTCGTTGTCATAGAACAGCTCCAGTACCGGCAGCAGCTCCCCGTTCCGGTCATGGTCCTCCAGCATCCGGAAATACACCGATCCCGCATCCGCCCACGCGCCGGCGCCCCCACCGGCGGAGGCCAGCAGCTGGTAGGGCCCCGTGGCTCGGCAGTCCACCAGTTCGCCCAGCTGCGGATCCACGGCCGCGGCCTGCGCGGCCTGCCGGGACTGCCGGTACGCTTCGGCCAGTTCCCGGGGCCGGGAGAAGCCCTCCGACGTGCCGAGAATGATCCGGCGGACGGGGCGTCCTGCCCGTTTGGCCAGTTCCAGCTGGTAGTGGACCAGCACCTGCGCGTGGTCGGCCCGGCCCGTGGATTCCTTGAACAGCACCACGGCGTGCGTCTCTGTGCCGGCGCTGAACAACGCGGCATCCACGCCGATGGTGGCCTGCAGCGCGGAGGACCGGTGGATCAGCGTCGCCGCGATCGGGTCCGACCCCTCGGCCCAGCCGTCGGCATCCAGGACGGTGACCAGCTGCCACGGCCCGCGGCCCTGCACTTCCTTCCAGCCCCCGACGGCCGCGACGGCGTTGGCCTCGCCCCGGCAGGCAGCCAGGAACTCCTGTTCGCGCCGGCGGCGGAATTCGGATTCGGCGGTGTTGGAGTCCAGCAGCAGGGCCGAGAGCTGTTCGAGCTCCTGCGCGGCCTCGGGGAGGCGGGCGAGCACGGAGCCGGCGGTGGGTTCTTCGGCGTCGAGCTGGACCCAGAGGTACCCCACCCGGAAGCCGCGGACCAACAGCGGGACGCAGACGCGGCCGAGCATTCCCAGCTCGGCGTTGGCGGGGACCACCACCGGCCGCACCGCCGTCGCGATCCCGTGGGAGAGCTGCCAGGCGCTGACGTCGGCGGCCACGCGCTTGCTGAGCAGGAAGTTCACCCGGACCCGGTCGGCGTGGGACTGGTTGGAGCTGTAGGCAAGGAGGACGCCGTCGAGGTCTTCGAGAGAGAGCCCGCGGCCCAGCCTGAGGGCCACGCGCTCGACGAGCTGCTCCACGTCCTGCTGCTGCATGCTGCCACACTACTGCCCCGCGGGGCGCGGCCGCGAGCGGAACCCCGACGGACAGCAGGCGACACCTGACGCTCCGGTGCTCGACAAATGTCGAACCATGATTTCGCTGGACCCCGGAAACACGGGGGCTGGGCCGGCGGCGGCCTCTCGGGTCCTGTCGCCTGCCTCACAGCCGGATCTATTCTGGAATCACGACTTCCCCCGCACACCAGGCCCAAATCGGCCGCCATCCCTGGAGCTGAAAAATGATCATCGGTGTCCCCAAAGAGATCAAGAACAACGAATTCCGCGTCGCCATCACCGCTGCCGGCGTGCACGAATTCCGCCACCACGGCCACACTGTCCTGGTGGAGCGCGGCGCAGGCCTGGGCTCCGGCATCACCGACGAGGAATACGCCATCGCAGGCGCCGAGATCGTCGCCGAAGCGGATGACGTGTGGTCCCGCGCGGACATGGTCATGAAGGTCAAGGAGCCGGTGAAGGCCGAGTACCACCGCTTCCGCAAGGGCCTGATCCTCTTCACCTACCTGCACCTGGCCGCCGAGCCGGAACTGACGCAGGAACTCATCAATTCCGGCGTCACCGCCATCGCCTACGAGACCGTCCAGGAAGGCCGTGCGCTGCCGCTGCTGGCCCCGATGTCCGAGGTGGCCGGCCGCCTCTCCGTCCAGGTCGGCGCCACCTCGCTGATGGCTCCCGCCGGTGGCAAGGGTGTGCTGCTGGGCGGCGTCCCGGGCGTCCGTCCGGCCAAGGTGGTTGTGCTGGGCGCCGGTGTGGCCGGCACCAACGCCGCCGCCATGGCCCTGGGCCTCGGTGCCGACGTCACCATCCTGGACATCAACATCAACCGCCTCCGCGAACTCGACGCCCAGTACCAGGGCCGCCTGAAGACCGTGGCCTCCAACGCCTACGAGATCGAAAAGTCGGTCGTGGACGCCGACCTCGTCATCGGCTCCGTGCTGATCCCCGGCGCCAAGGCACCGAAGCTGGTCACCAACGAGCTCGTGTCCCGCATGAAGCCGGGCTCCGTGCTGGTCGACATCGCCGTGGACCAGGGTGGCTGCTTCGAGGACACCCACCCCACCACGCACCAGGAACCGACGTACAAGGTCCACAACACGATCTTCTACTGCGTGGCCAACATGCCGGGTGCCGTCCCGAACACCTCCACGTACGCCCTGACCAACGTGACCCTGCGCTACGCGGTGGCGCTGGCCAACCTGGGCGTCAAGGCCGCGTTCGAACGCGACGCCGCCCTGGCCGCGGGCCTGAACATCGCCGCCGGCCAGGTGGCGCACCGCTCCGTCTCCGAGGCGCACAACCTGCCCCTCGTCGCCGACTGGCACGCCCTGGTCTCCGCATAAGGATCAGTCAGCCGTTTGAACGGCAGTCATCCAACGCGTGCTGCTCCCCGCCGCTCCCCTCGCCTCGCAAGCTCGGCCAGGGAACCCGAACGGCGTGGGCCCACTTCGTCGCTTTGACGCACGCTTTCTGGATGGCTGCCGTTCAACGTTAAGCCCTCTGCGTCGCCAGTTCCCGTGCCTGCTCGATCAGCCGGAGGACCTCCAGCGGTCCCGCGGGATCCACCGGGAGCGGAAGCGGGGAGCCTGCCCCGCCGTCGTTGATCTTCTCCGCCAGGATCCGGTAGAACTCCGGGTACGCGCCCCGTTCGGTGGGCAGCCGGTCCAGGTGGCCGTCACGGCCCAGCAGCCCCGCCCAGGCGCTGTCCTCCACCCCGTAGCCGGCATCGAGCGGGCTGCCGCCGGCCAGGATGTACGGCTCCTGCGGGTCGATGCCGTGCTTGGTGAAGCCGCCGTCCGCGCCCAGCAGCCGGTACCGCGGACCCTGCTGGGCGCACATCAGGTTCATCCACAGGTGGCTCACCACCCCGCTGTGGTGCCGCAGCGCGATGAACACGTCGTCGTCGGCCCGCTCCCCCGGCCGGCGGGCAGCCAGCTCCGCGTGGGTCACTGTGGCGGGGCCGAACAGCTGCAGCGCCTGGTCCATCAGGTGGGTGCCCAGATCAAACAGCACCCCGCCCCCGTCGTTGGCGGTGGCTGCGGCCTTCCAGGCCTTCGTCACGTCCGGCGCCCAGCGTTCAAAGCGTGATTCGAACCGCGTCACCGGGCCCAGGGCGCCGCTGTCCAGCAGGGCCTTGACCGTCAGGAAGTCCCCGTCCCAGCGCCTGTTCTGGAAGACCGTGAGCACCCTGCCGCGCTGCGCGGCGAGCTCCATGAGCTCCCGGCCCTCGGCGCTGCGGACCGCGAACGGCTTATCAACGACGACGTCGAGGCCCGCCTCGAGCGCGGCCTTGGCCAGCGGGTAGTGCGTGGCCGGCGGGGTTCCCAGCACCAGCAGGTCCAGCCCGTCGGCGCGCTCAAGGATTCCGGCCGGGGTGTCAACGATCCCGGCGGCCGGCTACGCCGCGGCCGCCGCGGCCTTCCTGCCGGCGTCGGACGTGGAAATCAGGTCCAGGGAGTAGGCGGGGTTGGCAGCGATGAACGGCGCGTGGAACACGCTGCCGGACAGGCCGAAGCCGGCGATGGCGGTGCGGATCGGGGCGGTGCCGGGGGTGGCGGAAGCGGAAGTCATGGCACCCACGCTACCCCCGGCGCCGGCGGCCGCGGAGTCGCCGGCGGCGTGACCAAGGCCGGCGGCTCAACGGCGGAGGCCGGCACCTCCCGGACAGGATCCAGGGGGTGCCGGCCTCGACGGGCGGCCGCTAGGGCCGAACCAGGCTGGGGCTTACTTCTGCCAGCCGACGACGCTCCAGTCCGGGGTCTGGAACAGCGACGCGCCGTAGTTGGCAAGGCCGGTGCGGGCGAAGTAGATCTGCGGGCCGTTCATAATGACGCCCATGGAGAAGTACTTCTCCATGTGCTTCTTCTCAACGTCCATGGCCGCCTTGTTGCGCTGGGCATCGTCCTGGATGGAGGCGAGGTCCTTGATGGCCTTGTCCAGTTCGGCGTCGCCGAGCTGGTTTTCGTTGGTCTTGGAATCGTAGAACTGCTTGACGCCGGAGGTGGCGTCAGAACCGACGGTGTAGCCGCTGATGGTCAGCTGGAAGTCGCGGCTGCCCACGACCTTGCCGAAGTCGGCGTCGCCGCGCTGGTCGATGCCGATCTCCATGCCGGCAGCCTGGAGCTGCTTCTGCAGGGTCTGCACGGTGGCCAGGGAGGTGGGATCGTCACCGAAGTTGGTGATCTTGAAGGAGACGACCTTGCCGCCCTTTTCCATGACGCCCTTGGCGTTGGGGGCGTAACCGGCGTCCGTCAGGACCTTCTTGGCAGCGTCCGCGCCGATATCCTTGACCGGGTAGTTGTCCTGGTAGTACTTGGAGAACGGCATCAGCATCATGGATCCCGAGCTCTCCTCCTGCCAGTTCAGGCCGCCGAAGCGCACGGCGCGGATGGCCGGACGGTCCACTGCGGTGAAGATCGCCTTGCGGACGGCGACGTCGGTCAGCGGAGCCTTCAGGGCGTTGAGGTTCAGGCCGCCGGCGAAGAGACGCTGACCGCGGCGGACCTCGGAGTTTTTGGAGCCCTCAAGCTGCTTGTACTTGGTGAGGGTACGGCCGTCGGCCATATCGATTTCACCGTTCTTGAAGGCGGCGATCTCGGCGCTGGCCTCAAGCTGGCGGAAGACCACCTTGTCGAGGACCGGCTTTTCGCCCCACCACTTGTCGTTCGGGACCATGGTGACGGTCTTGGCGGCGGAGTCGAACTTGTCCACCTTGAACGGGCCTGCCATCCACTCGGGGTGCAGCTGGCCGGAGAAGCCGGTGTTGAAGATTTCCGGGGTGTTGACGGTCTGCGGGATGAAACCGCCGAAGATGTCACTCAGCGGGTAGACCGGCTGGGTGGTGGTGACAACGACTTCCTTGTCGCTGCTGCCGGCCTTGACGGAGTCGATGAACTCGTAGGCGCCGGACGAGACGATGTCGATGTCCTTGTTCTTGCCGTTGAGCATCTTCCAGGTGTTCACGAAGGTGGCGGCGTTGATGGGGGTGCCATCGTTGTACATCGCCTTCGGGTTGATCTTGATGGTGATGGTCTGCTTGCCATCCTTGACTTCGCTCTTGAAGTCCTCGCAGAAGTTCTTGTTCAGGTTGGCGGTGCCGTCGAAGTCGAGCTTCCAGCAGCCAACGTAGCCGGCCTCATCGATCGGGTAGTGCAGCTCGGTGTTGTCTGCCGAGTTGCCCGCGTTGGAGAAGCCGTTGAAGTCCGGGCCGATGTTACCGACCGGCAGCGTCACGGTGCCGCCCTGCTTCAGCT
>NZ_JBFTNO010000132.1:0-9019 GCF_056397525.1 Arthrobacter sp. 05L45_2
CTTCATGGACATATCGGACTCCTGGGCAGGGCCACGGTCTGCGCGTAACCCTGGCAGGGAGTCACGGCCCCCCAATGCCGCCAGTTTATCGGCGCCGATACGCCCGAACCAGAGTTTCCCCCGGGGAATCCGTGCCCGGGGGGCTAGGCCCCTTCGAGGACCTGGGTGGTGGCCCAGGCCAGGTACTTGGCCGCCTTCGCGATGGCCTCGGCCGGGCTCGGGGCCACGTCCAGCAACTGCGCTGCCGCCACCACCCCGTGCCGGGCCAGGTCCTCGGGGGTGACCAGGATCCGGCCGGCGACCATAATGACCGGGATTCCGAGTTCGCGGGCGGCGTCGGCCAGCGCGATCGGCGCCTTCCCGCCCAGCGACTGGGAGTCCAGCGACCCCTCGCCGGTGATCACCAGGTCAGCCTCGGCCAGCTTGTCGGCGAGGCCCGTGAGTCCGGCCACGAGCTCGAACCCGCCCTCAAGGGACGCGTTGCTGAAGGCCAGGAACGACGCAGGGAATCCGCCGGCCGCCCCCGCACCCGGGACGTTGACGTCGCGGCCGGTCGCCTGCCGGATCACCGAGGCCCAGTTGCGCAGCCCGGCGTCGAGTGCTTCCCGCGCCTCCGCGTCGGCCCCCTTCTGGGCACCGAAGACGTGGGCGGCGCCGTCGGGCCCGTAAAGCGGGTTCTGCACGTCCACGGCGATCCTGAATTTCACCGCCGCCAGCCTCGGGTCGAGGCCGCTGAGGTCCACGGCCGCGACGTCCACCAGCGACCCGCCACCGAGCGGCACCACGTTCCCGGCGGCGTCCACGGGTTTCAGGCCAAGGGCGCGCAGGGCCCCGCTGCCGCCGTCGCTCATCGCAGAGCCGCCGACGCCCAGCACAATGTCCGTGGCTCCGGCGTCGAGGGCGGCCGCGATCAGCTGTCCGCATCCGTAGCTGTGGGCCCGCAGCGCATTCTCGGGGGTCGGTTCCATGTGCGCGAGGCCGGACGCCTGGGCTGTCTCGATGACAGCGGTCGCGCCGCCGAAGGCATCTTTGCGGATCGCCCAGGCCGCACCAATCGGGGCCAGGATCGGGCCGACGACGGCGTTCAGCCGCTCCTCGTACCCGGCGGCGACGGCGGCTTCCAGGGTTCCCTCCCCGCCGTCGGCCACGGGAAACTGGATGGCTTCCGCCTCGGGGTAGACCCGCAGGGCCCCCTCGGCAATGGCGGAAGCTGCCTCGGCGGCGGTCAGGGAGCCCTTGAACTTGTCCGGGGCGATCAGGATACGCATGGCTCCATCCTGCCAGCCGCCACCGACATTTGCCTTCCGAGACAAGGCCGGGGCCCGGGAGTAACGTGGGCACTTCCGGGCCGCCCGGGATCCTCCCGTGGACGGCAGTGGCAGTTTCGACGGGCCCCGCGGGCGGGCGTGCAGGAGGTAACGGTGGGCAACAGCGAATATGCCGGCGGCAGCTTGCCGGGGATCACGGGACTCGTCCTGATCCGGCACGGGGAAAGTGAAGGCAATGTGGCCGCGACCCGCGCGCATCAGGCCGGGGCACACGTCATCGACGTCCCGGCGCGCGACGCCGACGTCGGGCTCTCGGACACCGGCCGGGAACAGGCACTGGCGCTGGGCCGGTTTCTAGCCGGCGTCCCCGAGCAGCGCCGCGGCGCCRTGTGGTCCTCCCCCTACGCCCGCGCACGGCAGACCGCCGAACTGGCGGTCGGGACGGGCGGCTGGCGCGGGCAAATCCGGCTGGACGAGCGGCTTCGCGACCGCGAGCTCGGAATCCTGGACATGCTCACCTCCGAGGGTGTCGAAGCCCGGCTGCCCGAGGAAGCCCAACGCCGAAGGTGGCTGGGGAAGTTCTACTACCGGCCCCCGGGCGGCGAATCATGGGCCGACGTCGTGTTGCGGCTCCGCTCGCTGCTGGCGGATCTGGACCGGGTCCACTCCGGGGAAGGTGTTGTGCTGGTCTGCCACGACGCCTTGATCGTGCTGTTCCGCTACATCCTCCAGGGCCTCTCGGAATCCGAGTTGCTGGACCTTGCCGCCAAGACCAGCATCCTGAACGCCTCTGTCAGCCGCTTTGCCCGGACCGACGGGCGGGGGGCGTGGGTGCTGGAGACCTTCAATACGGCGGACCACCTGGCGGAACAGGGCGTCCCCGTCACCGAGCACGCAGGGGACGCAGATGTCCACCCGCGCTAAGTCTTCGCCCACAGTGCAGCTGACGCCAACGCTGCTGCGCGGCTGGCCGCTGCCCGGCGGCGGTTCCGGCAAGGACGACCGCGGTTCGGTGCTGGTGGTGGGCGGCGCGCGCAAGACGCCGGGGGCGGCCCTGCTAGCCGGCGTGGCGAGCCTGCGCTCCGGTGCCGGCAGGCTGACCCTGGCGGTGGCGGAGTCGACGGCGGTGCAGCTGGCGGTGGCCCTCCCGGAGTCGGGCGTTGTGGGGCTGCCGGAGACTTCGCATGGGTCGGTCAAGGGCTCCGGAGCGTCGTTGCTGGCGGACGAGGTAGGCGCTGCGGACGCCATCCTCGTCGGACCCGGCTTGGATGACAAGGACGAGACCCTGTCATTGCTGCGCGTTCTACTGCTGCCTGGCAGCTCCCGTCCGAAGCGCGGGCCCGCCGTCGTCCTCGATGCCTATGCCCTGGGCTGCCTGCCCGAGCTGGCCGAGGAACTGCAGCCATGGGCGGGCCGGCTGATCCTGACCCCCAACGTCACCGAAGGCAGCATCCTGCTGGGCCGGGACATTGAGGACCTTCAGCGGGACGCGTCAAGAATCGCTGTCAAATATCAGGCCGTGGTCAGCTGCCAGGGGGTGATCGCGGAGCCCGGCGGGACCGTCTGGGAAATCACCACGGGACACAGCGGCCTGGGCACCTCGGGAAGCGGCGACGTGCTGGCAGGCGCCATTGCTGGGCTGCGGGCGCGGGGAACCACGGACGCGCAGGCCGCCTGCTGGGGTTCCCATTTGCACGCCGCGGCCGGCGATCGGCTGGCGAGCAGGCTGGGCGGACTAGGCTACCTGGCGCGCGAACTCTGTGACGAACTGCCGGCCCTGATGGTGGAACTCAGCAGTTAGGTTTACTCGGAGCCGAGGCCGCGCGGCGGCCGCGGGGTTCCCGGCGGCGCGGGTCCCCGCGGCAGCGCGTCTCAGTCGACCCACTGGCCGCGTTCCTGCAGGACCGTCTTCAGCAGGTCGGCACGGTCTGTGACGATGCCGTCGACGCCAAGGTCCAGCAGCCGGTGCATCTCGGCCGCCTCATTGATGGTCCAGACGTGCACATGCAGGCCCTGGCGGTGGGCGCGGCGGACAAATCCTGCCGTCACCACCGGCACGGCGCCGTACCTGACCGGGACCTGCAGGGCGTGGACGTCGCGGAGTGCCCGGGCCGTCGCCCGACGCAACAGGTCCGCCGGGAGCAGCGGTCCCAGCAGCACAAAGAGGGCATTGGCGGCCATCCCGGCGGAACTGGCCGCGGGCCGGCTCAGGCGCCGCAGTACCGCGCGCCGCCGGCGGTCGGAGAAGCTGGCAATGAGGACCCTGTCATGCAGCCCGAACTGTTCGATTGCGGCTGCGAGCGTGTCCACCGAATTCCAGTCTTTGACGTCCAGGTTGAGCCGGACGTCGGGCAGTTCGGCCACCAGTTCCGCCAGCAGCGGGATCGGCTCGGCGCCGGCGATCCGGGCGCGGGCAACGGTTGCCGCGGGTAGTTCGGAAATTCGTCCGCTGCCGTCCGTGACGCGGTCCAGGGTTTCATCGTGGAAGAGCAGCAGAACGCCGTCGGCCGTGGTGTGCACGTCCGCTTCAAGGTAGCGGTAACCGAGTGCGACGGCGGCGCGGAACGCGGCCATCGAGTTCTCGGCGCCTTCCGGCGAAAATCCGCGGTGCGCCATCGGCACCGGCGCCCCGGGGGCGCCGCCGTGGGCGAGGAAGGGGTGCGGGGCTATCACCCTTGAAGCGTACCGGAGGGACTCTTTGGGCTCAGGCGCTGTGCGGCAGGATCTCCACGCCATCGCTGCAGTGCAGCAGGGTGCGGCCGCCGCCGTCGAGGTCTACCCAGACCGTGGTGTGGTCCGGGGTGACGGCGTCGACGAACCCGCCGGTTTCAAACCCGGGCGAGAGCCGGACCCGGACCCGGTCGCCCTGCCGCAGGCTCTTCCAGTGCGCGTCCGGGTCCACCCGCCGGAGCGGCTGGTCATCAATATGTCGGTTGCCGTACCTGGCCATGAGTGCCCCACCATCAGTCAAGAGATCCGTTCGGTGCTGCCAGCCTAGGAGCCGAAAGTGAACGGCAGTTGGCCGCCAGCTGGGAATCCCATGTCCGCCGGGGTTGCACTCCGGCGGGGGTTGCACTCCCGGGTCAGGGAAGACGGACGCCCAGCTCGGCGAGTTTGGCTTCGAGGATCTGGGCCACGCCGTCGTCGTCGAAATGCGGCGCCTGCTGGCCGGCCGCGCGGATGGCCTCCTGGTGGCCGCTGGCCATGGCGTACCCGTCGCCGGCCCAGCGGAGCATTTCGATGTCGTTGGGCATGTCGCCGAACGCCACGACGTCCTGCGCCTGCACGCCCAAGGAAGCCGCGTACTCGGCGAGGGTCACGGCTTTGTTGACGCCGGGCAGCGACAGCTCCAGCAGGGCGACGTTCGGGGCGGAGTGGGTGGCGGCGGCAAGGTGGGCGACTGCGGGGGCAACTTCGGCCAGGAACTCATCCGCCGTCCCCTCCCGGACAATCGCCAGGAACTTTACGACGGCGTCGTCCGCGGTAAGCGTCTCCTGCAACGGCGCCGGGGTGAATTCGGCGAGGAGGGCAGTGGAGCCGGTGCCGAGGAAGCCCGGTTCCAGGTGGAAGCCGGTGAGTGTTTCGGCGGCGAAGAGCGCGCTGGGGCGCAGCTGCTGGATGATCCGGCGGACTTCGAAGACGGCGTCGAGCTCCAAGGCCCGGGAGGAAACCACCCTGTCCGTCTCCAGGTCCCAGACCACAGCCCCGTTGGAGCAGATGACGGTGCCTGTGTGGCCAAGCTGGTCCTGAAGGGGGTGCAGCCAGCGCGGGGGCCGGCCGGTGACGAACACCAGTTCCACCCCGGCGTCGCGGCAGGCGTGGAATGCGCGCACGGTCCGGTCGCTGATTTTTCCGTCGTGGCCGAGGATCGTTCCGTCAATATCACTAGCTACCAGCCGCATAGTGCCAGTCTACGTTGGCCGCGGAGGGKGGCGGGGCTGGTGACGACGGCGGCCGTCAGTGCCGCTCGTAGGTGCCCGTCAGGCTGGCACGGGCCAACGTGTGTGGCCCGAGTTTGGCCTCGAGGCTGGCCGGGGAGGCGCCGGCGTCGAGGCCGGACGTGTCCGTATCCAGGGCGTGCACCGTGATCACGTAGCGGTGCGGGCCGTGTCCCTTGGGCGGGGCGGCCCCCAGGTAGCCAACTTTCCCGCCGTCGTTCCGGAGCTGGAACGCGCCTTGCGGAAGGCCGGCGCCGCGCCGTTCACCGGCCCCGGCGGCCAGGGACGCAGTGCCGGCCGGGATGTCCAGGACGGCCCAGTGCCAGAACCCGCCGCGGCCCGGGGCGTCGGGGTCGAAGACCGTGACGGCGAAGCTCCGGGTTCCGGCCGGCGCGTTGCTCCAGCTCAGGGGCGGTGATTCATCCCTGCCGCCGGGGCCGGTGGCGGCGCCGCGTTGGGCCGGCGGAAGAACCTGCCCGTCGTCGAAGGCATCGCTCCGCAGTGTGAAGGTTTCCATGGCGTCCTCTCCTTACCGGCCGGCTCACCCGTCCCCGGCCCGGGGTCATCCAGTCCCGTCTACCTCTTCAGCGCAGCCCAGTCCGCTTCCATCCGGTTCAGTTCCGTCCGGGTGGGCGGGTTCGCTCCGGCACGGGAGACCGTCACAGCGGCGGCCGCGGCGGCCCGGGCCAGGAGTCCGTGCAGGCTCTCCGCGGAAAGCTCACGCAGGCCCGGGCGGTTCTGCGCCCCGTTCAATCCGCGGTCCACGATGCCGGAGAGCAGCGCCGCCATAAAGGAATCCCCGGCGCCGACGGTGTCCGCAACCTGCACCTTCGGTATCCTGACGTGCGCTTCTCCGGCCGCGTTGACGGCCCACGGCCCGTCGGCCCCGCGGGTGACCACCACCATGGCGGGGCCCTCGGATCCGCCCAGCCGGAGCCAGCGGCGGGCCGAATCGAGCGGGTCCTCGCCGGGGTAGAGCCACTCAAGGTCCTCGTCGGAGGCTTTGACCACATCAGCGAGCGAGGCGAACTTTTCCGCCTGCGCCCGGGCGTAGCCCACGTCGGTGATGATGGTCGGCCGGCAGTTGGGGTCAAAACTGATGGTCATTGACGGATGGRCATGCTCGACGGCGGCCAGGACGTCCGCGGCGCCCGGGGCCAGCATGGTCGCGATCGAACCCGTGTGCAGCAACGTGCTGCCCTGCAGGGTGAACGGCAGCCGGTCCGCGAAGCCGGGGAGCTCCCAGGCGAGGTCGAAGGTGTAGCTCGCGGCGCCGTCGTCGTCGATCAGGGCAGTGGCTACCGACGTCGGCAACTCATCCGGGCCCAGCGGTACCAGCACCGAGCTCGACTTCAGGTGCGCCGCGACGGACTCCCCGTAGGCGTCCCGGCCGTAGCGCCCGATGAACTGCACCGGATGGTCCAGCCGGGCCAGCCCAACCGCCACGTTCAGGGGACTGCCGCCAACATGGGCCTGGATTCCGGAGGAGCGCTGGACAACATCAACCAGGGCCTCACCAATGACTGTGAGCATGCCCATACTCTGCCAGAGAACACGTCCCGGCGCCGCTGTGGTCCGGATCCCGAGCTCCGCCCAGCCCGCTCCCTAGGACTCCGCGGGTCCCTGCTGGTAGACGTCCGGGATCCCGTCGTGGTCCGAGTCGCGCCTCTCCTCTTCCTCTGCCAGCCGGTACTGGCGGTTGCGGGCGCGCAGCACCACGCTCGCCAGCAGTGCGGCCAGCAGGGACGCTRCGAGGATCCCGACCTTGGCGTGGTCGTCGTGGACACTGCCCTGGCCGAAACTGAGCTCGGCAACCAGGAGCGAGACGGTAAAGCCGATGCCCGCAAGAATCGAGACGCCGCCGACGTCGATCCAGGTGAACGAGGTGTCCAGGCGGGCGCGCGTCGCCTTCGTGAGCAGCCAGGTGGTGCCCAGGATGCCGGCCGGTTTGCCCAGCACCAGCGCCAGGATAATCCCGATAGCCACCGGATCCGTCAGCGCAGCACCCAGGCCGCCCCAGCCGCCAACGGCCACGCCCGCCGAGAAAAAGGCAAAGACGGGAACGGCGATGCCCGCGGAGATGGGCCGGAAGCGGTGTTCGAAGATTTCCGAGAGACCCGGACCCGCCTCTGGTCCCCCGCTGGCCCGGGAACGGAGCACCGGAATGGCGAAACCAAGCAGGACGCCAGCCACCGTCGCGTGGATGCCGGACGCGTGCACCAGCACCCACGTGGCCAGGCCGAGGGGCAACAGGATGAGCCACGCCGCGGGAGCTTTTAGCCCGAAGAATCGCCGGTACCGGTGCGCCAGGTAGGTGTRGAGGCCCAGCGGCAGCACGGCCAAAAGAAGAGGTACCGGCTGGATCTCGCTGGAGTAGAACACGGCGATGATGGTGATTGCGATCAGGTCGTCCACAACGGCCAGGGTGAGCAGGAAGATTCGCAGCGCGCTGGGCAGGTGCGAGCCGATGATCGCGAGTACCGCGACGGCGAACGCGATGTCCGTGGCGGTGGGAATGGCCCAGCCGCGCAGAGTCTCCGGGCTGCCGAGGTTGGCGAGGGCGTAGATCACCGCGGGCACCAGGACCCCACCGGCAGCAGCGGCCACCGGAACAACGGACTTGCTGAGCTGGCGCAGGTCGCCCGCCACGAATTCGCGTTTGAGCTCCAGTCCCACCAGGAAGAAGAAAATGGCGAGCAGCCCATCGGCGGCCCACGCGCCGAGGCTGAGCTCCAGATGCCATGGCCCGTAGCCGACAGTGAAGTCGCGGAGCGCGAAGTAGCTCTCCGACGCCGGGGAGTTTGCCCAGATCAGCGCCGCGAGGGCCGCGGCCACCAGAAGCGCGCCGCCGACGGTTTCCTTGCGCAGAATTTCGCCGATGCGCAGGGATTCCGCGTAGCTGCCGCGGCCCAGGATGGTGGCGCCGGGCGGGCCCGGCCTAGCCGCAGAGGGAGGAGTGTGGCTCACGTGGAAGTCCTAATTTTCGGGTCGACAGAACTATGCCGACCAGACTTCCCGGCGCACCTGACTTCAGTCTATGCGAACGCCCGGCCGGGCGCTCCCGGCAATCGGGGCCCCGGGGCAATCCGGGTACTCCGGGCTAGGCCAGGAGCTGCTGTACAAGTTCGCGGCACTTCCGGTAGGCGGGCGTCTTGGTGTCGATGAGCGCGAAGTGGTCGCCGGGGACCTTGAGGAACTGGACGGGAGCGCCGCTTGCCTTTGCCGCGGCCGCGTAAGCCTCCGACTGGCTCATCGGCACCGTGTCATCCTCAGTGGCGTGCACGGCGTAGACGGGGACCCGCAACGGCACCGCCGTCATGGGGTCGGCGTATTTATGCCGTTTGGGGTATCTTTCCGACGAGCCGCCCAGGAAGTTGCTGACGGCGCCGTTACTGAGATCGAGCCGCTCGGCTGCGGCCAGGTTCAGCAGGCCCGACTGGCTCACGACGCCGGTGAGCTGCACCGCTGCGCCGTCGTCCCTGCGTTGCAGCTGGCGGTCAGCATCCGGGGCACCAAGCTGGCACAGCCGGCTCCGGCCCGCCGCCCACACCGCCAGGTGGCCGCCGGCGGAGTGGCCCAGTGCCACGACGCGCTCCAGGTCTAGGCTGTGTTCCCCGGCGACGTCGCGAAGCTTGTCGATCCCCGCGAGCACGTCCTCGAAAGTGTTCGGCCAGCCGCCGCCGTTGCCGGCCCGGCGGTACTCCAGGTTCCAGGCCGCCAGTCCGTGGGCGGCGAGGTCCCTGGCCAACGGTTCGCCGAGTTCGGCACCGTACTGCGAGCGCCAGTAACCGCCGTGGATCACCACCACCACAC
>NZ_JBFTNO010000133.1:0-8916 GCF_056397525.1 Arthrobacter sp. 05L45_2
GAACTGCACCCGTTCTTCAACCAGGCCGAGCTGCGCGAATTCAACGCCTCCAAGGGCATCCTTACGCAGGCCTGGTCCCCGCTGGGCCAGGGCGGCGAGCTGCTGGAGAGCCCCGTCATCGCCCAGATCGCCGCCAAGCACAACGCCACGCCGGCTCAGGTGGTCATCGCCTGGCACCTCGCGATCGGCAACGTTGTGATCCCCAAGTCCGTGACCGAGTCGCGGATCCGCGAGAACTACGCCGCCCTGGACGTCACCCTCGACGAGACCGACGTGCAGGCCATCAACGGCCTGGACCGGACTGCCGAGGGCGCCGGACGCATTGGTCCGGACCCGGCGGTTTCCGACTTCGCCTAAGCACGTTCCTGCCCCGGCGCACACTTGCCGGGGCGACCGGAGGAGCGGTTCCCGACCTGTGGGTCGTGGACCGCTCTTTCGTTTGAGTGCGCCGGCCCGTGGCGGCCCGCCGGGTCCCGCTACCCGCCGGGTCCCGCACCGGGGCCGCAGGGTGCGATGTCCGCTGCGCCCCCTGCGGCGTCGGAGAGGGTCCGGATCCTGGCGATAAGTGCCCGCGTGGTGGCGTCCTTCTCCAGTTGGGCGTAGACCGGGGCCGCCGCGGCTTCGAAGGCCGCGACCTGCTTGTCCGTGGCCGTGACAACCGTGCCCCCGTGCTGGCAATAGGCGGCCGCCTCCTCCGCGGTGTGGATCATGGAGCCGGTTACGGCTGCCCGGGTTTTGGCTGTCGCCTCGAGCAGGATCCGCCGGTCGTCGGCGGCCAGCCGGGTATAGGTCTTGGAGTTGATCACCAGCGAGTTGACCTTCACGTACAACGGCAGGTTCCCGGCCGTGGTGCTGGGCCGCGGGAAAGCGGCAGCCCGCGTGAAGGAAGACTCGGCGGCCCGGACCGTGCCCTTGGCGAGGGCGTCAGTAAAGAGCTGCCCCGCCAGGGTTTCCGGAGTCGCGCCCAGCGCCTTCAAGGTTGCATAGCCGGTGCTGGAGCGCGGAGCACGGACAACTTTGCCGGCGAGCTGGGCTGGTGTGGCCACCGGAGCTCCGAAGGCAAAGAGCATCCTCGGGCCGTCGGGAAGCAGCGCGAGGCCGGTGAGTCCGACCGTTTTGAGCCCCGCCATYATGCTGCCTGCGATCTCAGGCTCAACCATCTTCGCCAATGCCTGGTCGGAGGCCTGCAGGAAGGGGGCAGACAGTGCCGCGAAGGACAGCACCCCCTCGGATTCCCACGTCCTGGTAGGAACGAGCGCCATGTCGAAGTCGCCGCCCTCGGTGGACTGGGCGACGGCCTGGTCCCAGGCGCCGGCTTCGTCGGCCGCTGCCTTCAGCACCAGCTCAATCCGGAGCCGCCCGCCGGAGACGTCCTTGACCTGGCGGGCGAATTCGTTGATCTGGGCTGCGGACCGCCCGTCGGGTCCGCCGGCGGTAGCGAGGGTCAGGACCGTCGCGTCGTCGGACGACTGCTGCCCTCCCTGGACGGTGTTGCTGGCAGGCGCGCACCCGGCCGCGGCGAAGAGGAGAGCGCCGGCCGCAGTCGCTGCAACCCAGCGGGCCCGTGCACTGCTGCGGTCTGGGGGCTTGCGGCGCCGCGGTGGCTGCATGGTGGCCTCTTTCGGGAAATGCCTTCATTCCGAAAGTACTCCTCCGGCCGCCGAGCCAAAAGGGCCGGTCCGCACCCTGCGGACACCGATGCCGGCCCCCACAAGAGGCCGCGCTGTCCGGCAGGGTGCCCCCTCCCGTAGCCGGGGGCCCGCAAGCCGGTCGCCGGCCTTAGGCGGCCGCCCGGCCCTCCATCGGACGGATGGCGTCAACGATCGCCCAGCCGTCCTCGCCGAGGAGGCGGCGGCTGGCGAACCGCTCGGCATCAGCGGCATCGTCGAAAGCTTCGGTACGGACCCGGCCGCAGTCCGTGTCCAGGTAGGTGACCTCCCAATACACGGCCGCTGACGTGGCGGCGGCACCTGGGGCTGCTGCAAATTCCTGATGCTGTTCCATGGCTTAAGTCTGCAACCGGGGTGTGACAGTCAAGGCTCACCCGCCCGGCGTGTTGCCGAGCCGCAGTACCCGTTCCCGCGCCAGATCCTCGCGACGGCGGTCCTTGTCCGCCGTGCGGGCCGCCAGTTGCGCGGCGGTGGTGGCTGTTTCAAGGCGTTTGCGTGCCAGCCGCAGCCCGTCTTCGGAGCGTGCCAGCTTTTCCTTGAGTTCCGCGGCTTCCTTGGCGAGGGCGGCTGCGGCGCCCGTCGCCTCGGCCAGTTCCGCGTCGGCCTGCTCCGCCTCAGCGGCGCTGGACAGCGCGGCTTCGGCGGCCAGCGCCAGGGCTGCCTCGGCCCGTTCCCGGACGGAGGGGGTGGGGGCGGGCCGTTCCGGGCGGACTGCGCGCAGCCGCGGCTGATCCGTGGCCGCTGGGTCAGGTGTCCGCGCGTCCGTCCGTCCGGCGGAAGCCGGCTGCGTGGGCACCGGCAGGTCCGGGAGGGCGACGGCGCCGTCGAGGTCAACGACGTCGACGCCGTCGGCCGACAGAGACCGGAGGAGCCGGCCGCTGCGGACCGCGGCAGCGGCACCTTCGTCGGCCGTGGCGGCCCGCAGGGTCTGCTCCACTTCGGCGGCGATGGCAGTGCTGATCGTCCGGCCCTGTTGCACCGTCACGGCCCGTGCTGCGTCGACGGCGGTTGCCAGGAGTTTGCGCCGCTCCCGGCCCAGGTTCCGCAATGCGGCCGCGTCAAGGGTGTCCTGCGCGCCGCGCATTTCCTGGCCCAGTTCGATCAGCGCCCGGACCGTGTCCGGGCGGTGCAGGGCGAGCATGTTCACGGYCCAGGCGCCGACGGAGGGCTTGGGCATGGCGCGTACTTGCGCCACGCGGGACTTCAGCCCGGGCGTCGCGGGCGCTGTTCCCAGCAGTTCTTTGGCCGCGTTATTGCGGGCCGCGACGAAGTCGTCAAATGGCAGCGCGTAGAGTCGCGCCGCGATCCCCGCGAGCTCACGGTTTGCCATGCAAGAATCATAGAAGCTCCGGCCTGCATGCCGGGGGCGCGCAGCGCACGTCCACCGTAGGAGATCCCACGTGATTGAAATTGCAGGCCTTCCGGCACACATCCTGCTGGTCCACGCCGTTGTGGTGTTGGGTCCGATGGCCGGCCTCGCTGCCATTGTGTACGCGGCCGCGCCGCGCTGGCGCCGGTACCTGGCCTGGCCCCTGGCTGTATTGTCCCTGCTGCTGGTTCCGGTGGCCCTTGTCACGGCGCAGGCGGGCGAGCAGCTGGAGAAGTCCCGGCCGGCCACGGCAGCGGTACTGGCCCACGCCCAGCAGGGCGACGCGCTGAAGATCATTTCGGTGGTGTTCTTTGTGGTGGTCGCGGCAATGATCGTGGTGACCTTCGAGCCAATCGGCCGGCGGTTCACCTTCCTCGGAAGCCTGCGCGCAAACCGGGTGGTGCGGATCATTCTGCTGGTCGCCGGCGCCGTGGCCGGCGCCGTCTACGTTTACCAGAGCATCGTCACCGGTCACTCCGGCGCCGCGTCCGTCTGGGGACGCTAACAACCGGGTCAACGGCACCGCCCGCCGCTGCGGCGGTGCCGGCCTCTCCCGTCCGGTGCAACCGCCGAACCGTCATGAGCAGCAGGCCCAACGCCGCCATCTGGAGGGCCGCGACGACGGCGATCAGGGCCGGCCACGCACCGTAGAGGGCTCCGTAAAGAGCGCCGCCGGCCAGCGCGCCCGCACCCTCGAAGGCGGCGAAGACCCCGTATGCGGACCCCTGCCTCGGCTCCGGCACAAGATCCGCCACTAGGGCCTTGACGGTTGAGTCCTGGACTCCTGTGGCGGCGCCCCACACCGCGACGCCGGCCAGCACCAGGGCGAGGACGTTGGAGAAGGCCAGCACGGGTATGGCGGCGATGAGTACCGGCAGGACCAGCAGCACCGACGGACCAAGCCGGTCGTAGACGCTGCCGCTCCCCAACGCCCCCAGCGCCGCCGCGCCCATGGCGGCGGCATAGAGCAACGGAACCACGGGGGTGGGAACAGCCACGTCAGCGCCGAGGTGGTAGGCGATGGCGCCGAAGGCCACCAGTCCGGCGCTCCAGAAGAAGGCGCACACCGCACAGAGCAGGAATACGCCGGAGAATAAGGCCGCGGGCCTGCCTGCCGGGAGCGGTGTTGTGCCGGCGCTGTCCGCCCCCGCAACCCTTCGGCGCAACCCCAGCAGCAGCACGACGGCGACGCCGGCGGGAACGGCCAGGACAGCGAAGGCTGCCGGAAGGACTCCGGTCGCGGCCAGCACCGCGGCGACGATGACGGGTCCGGCGACCGCTCCGGCGAGGTCCAGGGACTTGTGCACGGCGAAGCCCCGGCCGCGGCCCACCCCCTTGGCCGCGGCGGCCAGCAGCACCGTCTTGGCAGGGCTGCGCACGGCCTTGCCTACCCTGTCCCCGATGATCAGCACCGAGGCGAGGACCAGCCCCGCGGCACCCGCGGCCGGGGCAAGCGCCAGCAGCGGCACGCACACCGCCGTCGTGGCGTATCCGGCCAGCGTGAACGTCCAGTATTTGCGCGTCCGGTCCGCCCACGGCCCAAAGACCAGGCGCAGCCCCTGGGCCGCGGCCTCGGCTGCGCCGGTCACTACCCCCACCAGCAGCGCAGAGGCGCCAAGCTGGGCCAGAAGCGGCCCGGCGAGCGGGCGGGCGCCGTCGGAGACGAGGTCGGTCGCCAGGCTGACCAGCCCGAAGCCGACCACCGCGCTCCAGGGCCGGTTGCTGCCGGGAACCGGCGTCGGGGTCCGTCCCGACGGCGCTGCCGCCGGGCGTACCTCGCGCTCAGGCCGGTCCATTTCCCAAGATTCGCGGACCGGGCGCGGAATGACAAGCAGATCCGGCCCGGGAGCGGCCCCTGACCCTGCGCCCGGCGCGCTGCCAGGGAAATCAGTGCCGCCGCGGGCATGTGGGCGTCTAACCATGGTGTGAAGCCCCGGATTCCCTTACGCTGACACCGGAGTCGGGAACAACGGGGGAGAAGCTGCGGATGGATGGACCGGGGGAGCCGTCACAGAGTCCGCTGTGGCGGCCGGAGGAACACGCCAGCAAACCGGAGCGKCCCGGGGTTCCGCATTATCCTGGCTGGGGGACCGGTCAGGCCTACCCGTCACCGGCCGTGCGGAAACGGCCGCGCGGTGCGCTGATCGTCGGGACATTGTCGAGGGTCGCCGCCGTCGTGATCACGGGCGTACTTACGGCCGGCTTCAGCCTCTACCTGCACGGCGACCTGAAACCCTCGGCGATCCTGGGCGGCCCCGCCGCCAGCCCCGCCACCACCGCCGCCGCCGGTGAGTCCGGCGGCCTGATCTACCACACCGCGCCGGATCCCAACCGGAACCGGAGCCAGGCAGACGCAGGTATGCCCGATCCGTTCGCCACGTACCCGACGCCGGGCCGGGAGGAGCATGCCGTGCCCCTCGGCACGCCCGCACGGGTGACCGACTGGTCCACCGCCTACGCCTTTATGGACACCAGCAACGGCGGGCAGCCCGTGACCTACGACCCTTGCCGGCCGATCCACTACGTCACCCGCGCGGCCAACTCGCCCGCGGCCGGACCGAAGCTCATCGAAGAGGCCGTCGCGGCGGTCTCCCGGGCGACCGGGCTGATGTTCATCGACGACGGCGCCACCACAGAGGCGCCGTCGAAGGACCGGCAATCCTACCAGCCGGACCGGTACGGTGACCGGTGGGCGCCGGTGCTCATCGCGTGGGAAACCAGCGCGGAAGAACCCCGCTTCACCAACCCCGAGTACGGCGACACTGTCCTCGGCCTGGGCGGCAGCGATTCCGTCGGGTTGGGCAACCGGGACTACACGTACGTCAGCGGCCAGCTGACCCTGAACGGGCCCGGCCTGCAGACCATCATCGAACACGAAGGGCCGGCGCCCGCGCGGGGCACCATCGAACACGAACTCGCCCATGTGGTGGGACTGGACCATGTTCAGGACCCGACCCAGCTGATGAACCCGACCGATGCCGCCGGCCTGAGCACCTACCAGGCCGGCGACCTGACGGGACTGTCCATTCTTGGCCGCGGAGAGTGCCGGCCCGGGCTCTGACGGGCAGAGGCCTTGCCGTCACTTCAGGGCCGGGCCCCCGACCCCAGGTTCCATAAGTCCCGGCATCTTCCCAGCCGCGGTTTAGGCGGTGTTGGTCGACCCGTTGCTTTCCGTTAAGTCCGCATCCTGAGACTCGGGGGCGTGACTTCACCCTGCCAGGCCCACGAGGCCAATAATGCTCCCTTATCGCCCAGCCGCCGCGGATTCCTCGCTGCTGCACTGACCGGCGCAGCCATCACCTTGGCGCCCATGAGCTTCGCCGCCGCGGACACCGGCACCAGCAAAACCAAAACCCTCACCGGGCATCTGGACCCCGGAGCCGCCGACTTCGTGTACCTTCCGGTGCAGGTTCCCGCCGGTGTCAACAAGATCAGCGTCTCCTACACCTACAGCAAGCCCACGGTGCCCTCGGGGCTGCTGACCAACGCCTGCGACATCGGAGTATTCGATGAGAACGGCACCGCCATCGCCGGCAAGGGCTTCCGCGGCTGGTCCGGCGGCTTCCGCACCGAATTCTTCATCAGCGCCGCCGAAGCCACGCCCGGCTACCTGCCCGGCCCGATCGGCAAGGGGACTTGGAACATCGCCCTGGGCCCGTACCAGGTGGCCGARCAGGGCATGGACTACACCGTCAACGTCACCCTCGACTACGGTCCCGACGGCGCCCCATTCCGTCCCCAGTACCCGCCGAAGCAGGTCGCGGGCCGCGGAGCTGCCTGGTACCGCGGGGACGCCCACCTGCACACCGTCTACTCCGACGGCAAGCGCACCCCGGCGGAAGTTGCGGCCGGTGCAAGGGCCGCGAAACTCGATTTCATGATCAGCACCGACCACAACACCCCCGCCTCGCACGGGGTGTGGGGGCCTCTCGCGGGCAACGGCCTGCTGATCCTCACGGGGGAGGAAGTCACCACCCGGAACGGGCACTACCTCGCCCTCGGTATCGAACCGGGGGATTGGATCGACTGGCGCTACCGGGCCCGCGACAAGGGATTCGAACAGGAAGCGCAGCACATCCATGCCTCGGGCGGCCTGGTAGTCCCGGCACACCCGTTCTGCCCGTACGTCGCCTGCCGCTGGAAGTTCGGGTACGACGACGCCGACGCCGTTGAGGTCTGGACCGGCCCCTGGACCGCGGATGACGAGTACGCGATCAACTCCTGGGACTCCATGCTCGCCCACTCTGCGCGTACCGGCGGACGCTGGCTGCCGGCCATGGGCAACAGTGACGCCCACAGTGCGCCGCAGGTCATCGGGTTGCCGCACAACGTGGTCAACGCCACGGCGCTCTCCCACGACGCGCTGCTGGATGGCATCCGCAACGGACGCAGCTGGATCGCCGAATCCGCCGACATCTCGCTGGATCTCAGCGTCACCTCGGGCAAACGGAAAGCCGGCGTGGGGGAGCGGCTGGACGTCGCCGCAGACGCGCCGGTGACGGTGCGCGTGGACATCACGGGTGTCCCGAACGGTGTGGTGCGGATTATCACTGATGAGGGGCAGACCCAGCAGGTCACGCTTCCGGCCTCCGGCCAGGGCTCCCACAGCTGGGTCACCACGGCGCAGCTCTCCTCCTATGTGCGGGTCGAGGTCCGCCACCCGATGGCCGACGGTACCCCCAGCAACGGCACAGCCATGGGAACGGCTCTGCTGCTCGGGCCGATGGCCGCTCTCACGAACCCGATCTTCCTCGGAGCCAAATAGCAGCCTCACCAACCACGGCCGGGACCGGCTCCGGGAAATGAACTGCTCCCCGATAGTTGAACTGAGAAATCAGCCCTTCTATCGGGGAGCAGTCTTTTGCCCTGAGCGACGAGCCCCAAAAGCAAAACCCCGCACATTCCTAGGAATGGCGGGGTTTTTTCGAGCTTCCTATCAGAATCGAACTGATGACCTTCTCATTACGAGTGAAACGTAGCGGAGAATCTGAGCAGTGACTCTGTTGCGAAAAGACTGTACTGACGCGCTTTTTGGGTCACTAGTCATCACTTCAGAATCGTGCTGATCACAGATAATTGTGTTCACGATGTGTTCACGTCGATGCGCCCGTAGGTGCAGTGCTCATGAGCCAAGGTCGTAGTCGTCCATTATTGCCCGAGTCTCTTGGACCGATTGCATAGATGGGTGCGGGATCGGTCGGCGGTGTGCTTGCGCGCATGTGTCCCGGACTCACAGGTCTCGATCTGCAGCGCGGTGGTTGCGTAGATTCCAGTGCATTCCGTGCGCACGCAAACGTGGAATGAATGGAATCAATGGGTGAAGCGTGGAATCAATGAGCGGTTTCGACGTCCACGGGTGAAGCATGAACGATGCGACCGCGATGTTTGCTCGACCCTAGGAATACGCCTTAGATTCCAAAAACCAACATAGGTTCCGCAACAACAACATAGATTCCATATTTTTGCATACGGGAATCATCGTGGAATCTACGTGGAATGTATGTGCCCGGCCGATCGGCTCGGCATGCGGTCGCGTGGGGCCAGCGGGTTCCTCGCCATCCCACATAGATTCCCGGCTGAGCGACACGCCGTCCAGTGCGCGACACACGGGGCGGTTAATTGTGGCTAAGTACTCCACAGGGTGTGGATTTCGTCCTCGAAAATGGCTGAAATCCGGACATTTCGAAGGCCCATGGCTGTGGATTAAACGTGCGTTAAATGACATACATGTAATACATCATCTTGGGGTCTACGCGGGACTCTTGCACTACATGTAGTCTCTGAGGGCAAGCAAGAGCCCCAGCTGCATCACGTAGCTGGAAAGCTAGGCAAGCGACTGGGGCCCTAGGTATCTTGGCAGATCACCTGAGCCTACAT
>NZ_JBFTNO010000134.1:0-8802 GCF_056397525.1 Arthrobacter sp. 05L45_2
CACCCCGAGATGGCCGTCCCGCTGTTCGAGCAGGCTGCGGAACTCGCGGACCACCTGGGCGAGGAGTTCCTGGCCGTGGACGGGCTGCACATGCTCGCCATCGCGGACTCCGCCCACGCCGAGACGTGGACAAGAAGCGCCCTGGAGTACGCGTCCACGGTCCACGATGCCCGGACCAAACGCTGGATGGTGGCCCTGCACAACAACCTCGGCTGGACCCTGCACGACGCCGGCCGGTGCACGGAGGCGATGGTCGAATTCCAGCTCGCCGAGCAGTGGGCCGAACGGGTCGGCACGCCGCGGCAGCAGGAACTGGCCCGCGAAGCCATCGACGCCTGCTGACCCTTCCCCCGCAAGAACAAACCCCCGATGTACCCACACCGAAAGGCACAGCCGTGATCTTCATTGTCGTCAAATTCAAGGTCAAGCCCGACTGGTCCGAGCGCTGGCTCGGCCTCGTGGACGACTTCACCCAGGCCACCCGGCAGGAGCCCGGCAACCTGTGGTTCGACTGGTCCCGCAGCGTGGAGGACCCGAACGAATTCGTCCTGGTGGAGGCCTTCAAGGACGACGCCGCCGGCGACCACGTCAACAGCGCCCACTTCAAGCAGGCCATGGCCGACATGCCGCAGGCGCTGCAGGAAACGCCCCGGATCATCAGCCGGCAGTTCGACGGCGAGGGCTGGGACCGGATGGGCGAACTCACCATCTAACGTCGATCGACTGCTCCGTAACTGCCCTTTTGAGGGGTCAAAAGGGCAGTTACGCCGCCCACGCCGGCCTGGTTCCCTGGCCGAGCTTGCGAGGCGAGAGGGTCGGTGGGGAGCAATGGATAGGCTGGCGGCATGTGGATCGGATGGATTGAATTCGACATCCTGCTGGGCGACGTCCACAGCCTCAAAGAGAAGCGCGCCGTCGTCCGTCCGCTCCTGGCTGAGCTCAAGCGCCGTTTTGATGTTTCCGTGGCCGAGGTCGGCGACCACGACCAGTACCGGCGCACGCAGCTCGGCGCCGGCCTGGTCTCGGCTGACCGGGCGCACGCGGTCGAGGTGCTGGCCGCCGTCGAACGCTTCGTCGCCGCCCGGCCCGAGCTCGACCTGCTTAGTGCCCGGCAGCGTGAACTCCGCAGTGACGACTAAGCCCCCGTCGAGTGCTCCGTAACGGCCGTTTTGACGGGTCAAAAGGGCCGTTACGGAGCAACCGATGGTGGTGAGGCGGTGGCTAGCCGAAGTACTTCGGCAGGGTCGCCTCGTGGGCCTCGCGGAGGGCGTCCAGACCCAGGGTGTCGACGCCGTTGATCTGCAGCTCGCGGCTCTCGGCATCCACGACGCCGATCCGGACGTGCGCGAACCCGCGGGCGGTGCACATGTCCTTGAACCGGATCTCCTCCGACCGCGGGACCGCGACAACAGCGCGGGCCTGCGACTCGGAGAACAGCGCGGTGAAGAGGTCCACGCCGTCGCGGTCCATCACGTCCTGGAGGGAGATGCGGGCGCCGACGCCGTAGCGCAACGAGGACTCCACGAGGGCCGCCGCGAGGCCGCCTTCGGAGAGGTCGTGGGCGGAGTCCACCATGCCGTCGCGGGAAGCGTTGATCAGGATTTCCCCGAGTTCACGCTCCGCGGCGAGGTCCACCTTGGGCGGCAGTCCGCCGAGGTGTCCGCGCAGGTTGGACCACTCGGAGCCGTCCAGTTCCGCCGCCGTCGTGCCCAACAGGTAGATCGCCTGGCCGTCCTCGCGCCAGCCCGAGGGGGTGCGGCGCTCGACGTCGTCCAGCTTGCCCAGCACCGCAACCACGGGGGAGGGGTGGATCGGGACGGTGCCGGTCTGGTTGTAGAGGGAGACGTTGCCGCCGGTGACCGGGATGCCCAGCTCCATGCAGGCGTCGGAGAGGCCGCGGATGGCCTCGGCCAGCTGCCACATAACGTCCGGGTCCTCGGGCGAACCGAAGTTCAGGCAGTCGCTGACCGCCATCGGAATGGCGCCAGCGGTGGCCACGTTGCGGTACGCCTCGGCCAGGGCCAGCTGCGCGCCGTGGTACGGATCGAGGTAGGTGTAGCGGCCGTTGGCATCGGTGGCCAGGGCGACGCCGAGGCCGGTCTCCTCATCCACGCGGACCACACCGGCGTCGTCCGGGAACGACATGGCGGTGTTGCCGCCGACGTACCGGTCGTACTGGTTGGTGATCCAGGACTTGGAGCACATGTTGGGGGAGGCCACGAGTTCGGTGACCGCCGCGGCCAGCTCAGCCGGTGCTGCCGGCCGGCCGGAGTCCTGGACGGAGCCGCTGAACGAATCCTTCTGGACGGAGTCTTGCCAGTCGGGGCGGGCGAACGGGCGGTCGTACACCGGGCCGTCGTGGGCCACGGTGCGCGGATCGACGTCGACGATCACTTCGCCGTCCCAGGTGATGATGAGGCGGCCGGTGTCGGTCACCTCGCCCAGCCAGGAGTACTCCACAGCCCACTTGTCCATGACCGCCTCGAACGCGGCAATGTTCTCCGGGGTGACAACGGCCATCATGCGTTCCTGCGACTCGGACATCAGGATCTCGCCCGGGGTCAGCGTGGGGTCGCGGAGCAGGACTGAGGTCAACTCCACCTCCATGCCGCCGTCGCCGTTGGAGGCGAGCTCGGACGTCGCGCAGGAGATGCCCGCCGCGCCGAGGTCCTGGATGCCCTCCACGAGGGAACCCTTGAACAGCTCGAGGCAGCACTCGATGAGCACCTTCTCGGCGAACGGGTCACCCACCTGCACGGCGGGSCGCTTGGASGGYTTGGTGTCRTCGAAGGACTCCGAGGCCAGCACSGASGCGCCGCCGATSCCGTCGCCGCCSGTGCGGGCACCGAACAGSACSACCTTGTTGCCCTTGCCGGAGGCGTTGGCGAGGCGGATGTCCTCGTGCCGCATGACGCCGACGGCGAGGGCGTTGACCAGCGGGTTGCCCTGGTAGACGGAGTCAAAGACCATTTCGCCGCCGATGTTSGGCAGRCCSAGGGAGTTGCCGTAGCCGCCGATGCCGGCCACGGCGCCGTGCATGACGCGGGCGGTGTCGGGGTGGTCGATCGCACCGAAACGCAGCGGATCCATTACGGCCACGGGACGGGCGCCCATGGAGATGATGTCGCGGACGATGCCGCCGATGCCGGTCGCCGCGCCCTGGTAGGGCTCGACGAACGACGGCGAGTTGTGCGACTCGATTTTGAAGGTCACGGCCCAGCCGTCGCCGAGGTTGGTCACACCGGCGTTTTCGCCGATGCCCACGAGCATGTCCTTTTTCATCTCCTCGGTCACCTTTTCGCCGAACTGGCGCAGGTGGTTTTTGGAGGACTTGTAGGAGCAGTGCTCGCTCCACATCACGGAGTACATGGCGAGCTCGGCGCCGGTTGGGCGGCGGCCCAGGACCTTGACCACCTCGTCGAACTCGTTCTGCTTCAGGCCAAGCTCGGCCCAGGGCAGTTCGGTGTCCGGTGTCCGGGCGGCGTGCTCCACGGTGTCGATGTTGAACTTCTTGGTGTTCTCCGCGGGGGCCATTGCGGGTGTCTCCGTCATTTGTTGTCTCCCACGATCTTGTTCAGGACAGAGGTGAAGAAGCCGAGTCCCTCGGTGCCGGTGCCGGTTTCCGGGCCGAACCCGGTTTCGACGGCGTGCTCGGGGTGCGGCATGAGCCCGACTACGTTCCCGGCGGCGTTGGAGATGCCGGCGATGTCGCGGCGGGAGCCGTTCGGGTTCCAGCCGACGTAGCGGAACACCACGCGGCCCTCGGCCTCAAGCGCGTCCAGGGTCTTCTCGTCGGCGATGTACTGGCCGTCCTGGTTTTTCAGCGGGACCGTAATTTCCTGGCCCGGCGCGTAGTCGCGGGTCCAGTCGGTGGTGTTGTTCTCGACCCGCAGCACCTGGTCACGGCAGAGGAACTTCAGGTGGTCGTTCTTGATCATCGAGCCGGGCAGCAGGTGCGACTCGGTGAGGATCTGGAAGCCGTTGCAGATACCGAGGACCGGCAGCTTGGCGTCAGAGTTGGCGGCGTCAATGACCTTGGCCATCAGCGGCGCGAACCGGGAGATGGCCCCGGCGCGAAGGTAGTCGCCGTAGGAGAATCCGCCGGGAATCACGACGGCGTCGACGTCGCCGAGGGTGGTGTCGGCGTGCCACAGCGCCACCGGGGTGGCGCCGGCCAGGCGCACGGCCCGGGCGGCGTCGCGGTCATCGAGGGTGCCGGGGAAGGTCACGACGCCGATCTTCGCGCCGGCGAGCTTGCGAACATCAGAGCCGTGGGCTGCTATGGCGACAGCCTCACCGATCAGGGGAAGTTCAGTCATCTCAGGCCTCGACGACCTCGACGTTGACGACGTCCTCGATGACCGGGTTGGAGAGGAGCGTCTCCGCGGCGTTCCGGGCCTGGGCGAGGATCTCCTCGGTCACCTCGCCGTCGACGGTCAGTTCAAAGCGCTTGCCCTGGCGGACAGCGCTGAAAGCGGTGAAGCCCAGGCGCGGCAGGGCGCCAACAATGGCCTTCCCCTGCGGGTCCAGAATCTCGGGCTTGGGCATGACGTCGACAACGATCCGGGGCATCCGGCAACTCCTGTGCGTGAGCTTGGGTAAGGGCGCAGCGGAGTGGTGCCGTCTCACGCCGATCCGACGTGGTGGGGACAACGTGGTACGGGCGCTCCGCGAGCTTGCACGCCCATTCTACCGGGCGCACCGCGTGCGGGCGCATTCGTGACCGGCAGGCCCCCGGCCCCGGCGGCTATGGTCTCCGGAGGTTGCGCTCAGTAGGATGTGCGCATGGCTGAGAAATCCAAGTCCGTGCTCCTTCCCGTTATGGCCGCCGCCGTCTTCGCGGGCCTCGGCCGGATGGTGCTGCAGAAGATCAAGGCCGACCGCGCGGCCCGGGGCAGCAACGTGGCCGGGCCCCTGGATGAGAAGACCAAGGCGTGGATCAGCGAGGTGGTCCGGACGCCCCGGCGGTAGCCCGCCCGGCCGCCTTCCGGGCGGCCGCCCGTAGCAGAGATCACCCGTAAAAAGCCGGGGCGGCCCCGCCGTCCCGGCTTTTCGCGCCCTCGGGGAGGCGCCGGTTGTCGTGCGGCATGACAAATTCTTAATGCACTGTTGTGTTCTATGTCATATTGGGCTCTCAGTCTGTACTGTATGAATCGGCTGGTGTCCGCCGGGGTCGAGAGTCAACTCCTGTTCCCGTTACCCGTACCAGACCGTCGTACCCGGCCATGGCGCCGGGATCGTTCCTTCTGAAAGGTTCAAATCACTCGTGAAATCACCAGGAAAGAGCTTCCTTCGAAGCGGGGGACTCCGGAGGGTCGCGGCACTGACCCTGGGCTTGCCGGTTCTCCTTTCAACAGTTGCCATTGCGCCCGCCACCGCGGCGCCGGCGCAAGGTTCCACCATCGCAGGGATCGCGCAGAAGAATCTCGACCCCGCCAGCTACCGCGACGGCCGCTACATCGTGGTCCTCGCCGAAAAGCCGGCAGCTACGTACGACGGCGGCACGCCCGGACTGGCGGCCACTAAGCCGCAGGCGGGCAAGAAGCTGGACACCAAGAAGCCCGCGGTCCGGCAGTACGAGGCCCACCTGGAGAAGAAGCAGGCCGAGGTCGCTGGCCAGCAGAACGTCTCGATGAAGCGGCAGTTCACCTCGGCGGTCAACGGCTTCAGCGCCAACCTGACCTCCGACCAGGCCATCAAGCTCGCGAAGAGCCCGGACGTCCTGGTGGTTGCGCCGGACACGGAAAACGCCCCGGACTACTCCAGCACCGACTTCCTTAAGCTCAGCGGCGCGAACGGCACCTGGAACACCAAGTTCGGCGGCCAGAGCGCAGCCGGCAAGGGCGTCGTCGTCGGTGTTATCGACACCGGCTACACCCCGGGCAGTGCCTTCTTCGCCGGCGACCAGGTCAAGCCGCTCGTCGGCGACCCCGTGGTCGGCGTCCCCTACCGGACCGATGACGGCAAGATCGCCATGCTCAAGTCCGACGGCGATACCTTCGTCGGCGAGTGCCAGAAGGGCGTCGGAACCGGCGCGGACTTCGACGGCTCCGCCTGCAACTCCAAGGTGCTCTCCGCGCACTACTTCGCCGATGACTTCCTGAACTACGTCACGCCGGAGAACAGGTCACCGCTCGAGAAGATCTCCCCGGTCGACGTCGCCAGCCACGGCACGCACACGGCCAGCACGGCCGCCGGTAACGCCAACGTCGAGACGTTCGTTGACGGCCGCAGCTTCGGCCTGACCAGCGGCATGGCCCCTGCCGCCAAGCTCTCCATCTACAAGGTCTGCTGGGAAGACACCAACCCGAACACCGGCGGTTGCTACTCCTCGGCATCCGTGGCGGCCATCGACCAGGCCATCCAGGACGGCGTTGACGTCCTGAACTACTCGATCTCCGGCTCGACGACCACCACCACCGACCCGGTGTCCATGGCCTTCCTGTCCGCCGCATCCGCCGGCATTTTCGTTGCTGCATCGGCCGGCAACTCCGGTCCGACCGCCAGCACCGTCAACCACGGCGCCCCGTGGCTGACGACGGTTGCCGCCAGCAGCTTCTCCCAGGAACTGCAGGGCACCATCGAGTTCGCCGACGGCGCCAAGTACCGCGGCGCCAGCATCATGAACCGGGAAGTGAAGGGGGCCGGCGTCGTGCTGGCTGCCAACGCTGCCGCGACTGCCGGGGACGCCAACGCGGCTCTTTGCGGTCCGGACACCCTGGATCCGGCGAAGGTCTCCGGCAAGGTTGTTGTGTGTGACCGCGGTGTCTTTGACCGTGTTGCCAAGAGTGCAGAGGTCAAGCGCGGCGGCGGCGTCGGCATGATCCTGGTGAACCTGAGCAACTCCTCCCTCGACACGGACAAGCACGCCGTCCCGACCGTGCACGTGAACCCGCCCGCTACCGAGGCCATCAAGGCCAAGGTGACGGCCAACCCGGCCATCACCGTGTCCCTGGTCAACAAGGACACCACCGGCCTGCCGCTGGAAGCCCAGCCGCAGATCGCCGGCTTCTCCTCCCGCGGCCCGCTCCTGGCCACCGGATCCGACCTGCTCAAGCCCGACGTTGCCGCTCCCGGTGTTGCCGTGCTGGCAGGCGTCTCCCCGATCGGCACCGGCGGTGACAACTTCGGCTTCATGTCCGGAACCTCCATGGCTTCCCCGCACGTTGCCGGTTTCGGCGCGCTGATCCTGGGCAAGAACCCGAAGTGGTCCCCGGCCATGGTGAAGTCCGCAATGATGACCACCGCCAGCGACGTTATGCTCGCCGACGGCCGGAAGGACATGGACGTCTTCGCTACCGGCGCCGGCCAGGTCGATCCGGCCCGTGTGCTGGATCCGGGCCTGGTATACGACGCCAACGAAGAGGATTACCTGAAGTTCATCCAGGGCACCGGTACGGATCTCGGCATGCCGGGCCTCGGCACCACCAAGCCCCGTGACATGAACGTTCCTTCCTTCGCGCTGGGCAACCTCACCGGCAAGATCGAGGTCACCCGCACGCTGACCGCCCTGACTCCGGGAACCTACCGGGTCAAGGTCGACGTTCCCGGTGTGAAGGTCACCGTCACGCCGTCCATCCTGACGTTCGGCTCGGCCGGCACGAAGAAGACCTTCAARGTCTCCTTCGAGAACCAGAGTGCCGCCCTCGGCAAGTTCGCCATGGGCACGCTCACCTGGCAGGGTGCCAACAAGAACGTTGCCTCCCCGGTTGCGGTCCGCCCGCAGGCGGTTGTGGCCAACAGCGACGTCGCCTTCACCGGCGGCGCGACCGGCTCCGGTGCGATCAACGTGGTCTCGGGCAGCAACAGCGCGATCAACATGACCCTTGACGGGCTCTCCAAGGCCGACTCCACCGCAACCGAGCTGGTGCCGGGCGATGCCATCCTGGGCGCGAACGATGCGTCCAACTTCGGCAAGTCCGTCCAGGTTCCGGCCGGCAGTCCGCTGGCCAAGTTCTCGGTCCTGTCCTCGGATCCGAACGCGGACTTCGACATGTACGTGGTGAACCCGGCGAACCAGCTGATCCAGGTTGCGACGTCGTCGGCCAGTGAGTCCCTGTCCATCCCCAACCCGGCCGCGGGAACGTACCGGATCTTCGTGAACCTCTACGCCAGCCCGAACGGCCAGGCAACGAAGGCCAGCGTGGATGCGGCCGTCCTGGGCGCCAACGTGGGCAACGCTACGCTGACGCCCAACCCGCTGCGCCTCCCCAACGGAAAGTCCGGCCAGGTCATGCTGAACTGGAAGGGCCTGGCAGTTGGCTCCTACATCGGCCGCGTGACGTTCGCCGGCGCCAGCGATCCGACGTTTGTCAGCGTGCTGGTAACCGCGGACGGCGCCGTGGTTGTTCCGCCGACGTCCGAGGACCAGGACAGCAATGACCTTCCGGGCGACAACGGCGACCAGGGCAACCACAACGGCAAGGACAAGAAGGACAAGAAGGAAAAGGGCAAGAAGGTGAAGAAGGAGAAGGGCAAGATCCAGAACGCGGATCTGCTGCAGGCTCCGAACAACGCCATCTAGCCAAATAAGTACCTAGTAGCAGCGATGGCCGGCGGTTCACACCGCCGGCCATCGCTGTTTAAGGTGACGGTCAAATGGCCCCGGTTGATCCCGCGGTGCCGCCGAGGAGCGGCGCCATCATGCGCCAGCGGCCGATTTCGCAGCCGTCGGTCCGGCTGAAGGTCGCGTGGACCTCGCGGCCAAGATAGCGCCCGGTCACTTGAGCCACCTGGGGGCCGCCGTATTGCTGGGTGCACATTTTGGGCGGCCCCGGCTGGGGAAAGAAGATCTCCTCGCCG
>NZ_JBFTNO010000135.1:0-8779 GCF_056397525.1 Arthrobacter sp. 05L45_2
GGCTTAAAAGGAACCGCAGCAGGCTTAGAGGGCGCGGCTTGAGTCGCCAGTCCGGGACGCGTAGGCGATGACGCGTTTGTCGAAGAGCAGCACAATCGCCACGACAGCTGGCACGAGCATTGCGAGGCCCGCCAACGGGTAGCCGCCGGTCAGGGTCGGGAATCCGATGGTGAGCATAATCAGCTGCGCCACCAGCGCCCCGGACCGTGGCCACCGGTAGCCGCGGAACAGGAAATGGCCCACCGCGAAGAGGAAGGCCGAAAAAGCCAGTAGCAGGCCGAAAGTAAAGACGGCACCCCAGAACGACAGGACGGGAGCCCCGGTCAGGAGTTGGAAGCCGTACCAGCCGGCGGCCACCAGCAATGCCGTGGCCTCAAGGGCCGTAATGAGTGCGATGACGGTGGCTCCGGCGGGGCGCCCCGCGGGACGGGGCCCCGGCTCACCGGCCTGCGGCTCGGCGGGATCGGCGGGGTTCACTGGGGGTCTTGACACACTGGCACACTACCGGACATAGTCGAACAGAATTGGGGGTTCCGCCAGCCAATGTGACGCATCGCTCACGATTTGGYGGGATTCGTACGGCAAATACCCCTTGTTTACACAGCGTTAACATGACACGCTTAATCCAGATGACCGAGGGGGCCCACAGGCCCCTTTTCTTATGAAGCCTCTAGTGAATAATTTCACAAACGGCATTTAACGAATTCCCAGGAATGGAGTTACTGATCAGCATGGATTGGCGTAACCGCGCAGCGTGCCTTGACAAGGACCCGGAACTTTTCTTCCCCGTCGGAAACACCGGCCCTGCCCTCCTGCAGATCGAAGAAGCCAAAAGCGTCTGCCGGCGCTGTCCTGTGGTGGACACCTGCCTGCAGTGGGCTCTTGAATCCGGCCAGGATGCCGGCGTCTGGGGTGGCATGAGCGAGGACGAGCGCCGCGCCCTCAAGCGCCGCGCAGCGCGTGCCCGCCGCGCCTCCTGATTCTCCGCCTTCGGGCAACAGATGATGGCCTCGGACCAACTGGTCCGGGGCCATCATCTTTTAAGCGGCCCTGAACTGAGGCCGCGGCGGAACGCCCAAGGGGCGTGCCGGCTCAGCGTGAGGCGAGGCTCAGGACCACCTGGACGGCGGTGCCGCCGCCTTCGCGGGGCTTCCAGGCAATGCTGCCGCCCAGTTCGCTCGTGACCAGGGTGCGGACGATTTGCAGCCCCAGGCCCTCGGTGTAGGACCCGGCGGGGAGCCCGACGCCGTCGTCCGCCACCGTGACGGTCAGCAACTCGTCCCCGTCCTCGCTTTCCGAACGGTCGGCCAGCAGCCAGACCGTCCCGGCCCTGCCTTCCAGGCCGTGCTCGACGGCGTTGGTCACGAGTTCGTTGATAACCAGTGCCAGCGGCGTCGCGAAGTCACTCGGCAGTTCGCCAAACAGCCCGGAGCGCTGGGTCTTGACCTGCTGGGAGGGCGAGGCGACCTCGGCGGACAGCCGGAACTGGCGTCCGATCAGCTCGTCGAAGTCGACGCTCTGGGTCAGGCCCTGCGACAGCGTTTCATGGACCAGGGCGATCGTCGCGACCCGGCGCATTGCCTGCTCGAGTCCCTGCTTCGCCTCGTCGCTGACCATCCGGCGGGACTGCATGCGCAGCAGTGCCGCCACGGTCTGCAGATTGTTCTTCACGCGGTGGTGGATCTCGCGGATGGTGGCGTCCTTCGTCACCAGTTCCATCTCGCGCCGGCGCAGTTCGGAGACGTCCCGGCAGAGCACCAGCGCACCGAAGCGCTGCTGCTCATCGCGCAGCGGGATGGCACGGAGCGAGAGGCTCACGCCGCGGCTCTCTATTTCACTGCGCCACGGCATCCGCCCGGTGACCACCAGCGGCAGGGTCTCATCCACCATCCGCCGGTCCCGCAGCAGCCCGGCCGTGACCTCGGCCAGCGAACGGCCCTCCAGTGATTCGCCGTCGCCGAGCCGGCGGAAAGCGGAGACCCCGTTGGGGCTCGCGTACTGCACGATCCCCTCGGCGTCGAGCCGGATCAGGCCGTCGCCGACGCGGGGGGCGCCCCGGCGCGACCCGGTGGGCGAGGCAAAGTCCGGCCAGAGCCCCAGGGTGCCCATCCGCAGCAGGTCGTAGGCGCATTGGCGGTAGGTCAGTTCCAGCCGCGAAGGCATCCTGGAGCTGGAGAGATCCATGTGCGAGGTGACGACGGCGAGCGTACGGCCGTTGCGGACCATGGGCACCGCCTCCACCCGCATCGCCATGTCACTGCTCCAGTTGGTTTCGTTGGAGCGTTCAATGGTGCGGCTTTCCCAGGCCTTGTCGACAAGTCGCTTCAGGTCCGAGCGGATCCCCTCCCCCACGAAGTCGGCGTGGAACACCGTGTGCGTGGTGGAGGGGCGGACGTGGGCGAGTGCCACATAGCCCAGTTCGGGGTGCGGGAACCACAAGGCGAGGTCGGCGAAGGCAAGGTCCGCGACCATCTGCCAGTCCCCCACGAGCAAGTGCAGCCACTCGGCATCCCCCGGCCCGAAATCAGCATGCTCCCTGATAGGGTCCGTAAAGATTGCCACAGCACCTCCATTTGCGACGCGGGGGGCCGGCAGCCCCTAGCGTCGGACGATTGACCTCAAGAGCCTCAATGCTACCGAGAGTGAGGCCATGTCATCGGCTTCGAGCGCGTTGACCTCGTCAAACATGCTCTTGGCCCGCCCCAGCTGCTCCACGTTCTGGCCCTCCCAGGCCACAAGCCGCTCCTCCGCGGGCATATCCGCCGGCGTGGCCTCGAGGACCGCCGTCGTCATGTCCGAGATGGTGGAGTAGAGGTCATCACGCAGGGCCGCACGGGCCAGGGCCTGCCAGCGGTCCTTCCGGGGCAGCTTGGTGATGCGCTCCAGCAGGGAATCGGCGTGGAACCGGTTGAAGACCGTGTAGTAGACGTGCGCGATGTTCTCCACCGGCTCCGGGCTGACGTGGACGATCTTGGCGATGTCCAGCAGGACGAAGCTCTCGAACAGCTCGGCCCAGCGGTGCGCCAGGTCCTCGGGCAGCTCCCAGCTCCGTGCCTTCTCGAGCCACTGCGCCACCCGCTCGCGGTCATCCCCGCGCAGGTAGTCCAGCAGCCGTGCCCGCATCGGATCCATCAGCGGCTTGAACTCGGCCACAATCTCAGCGATCGGCCGTGCCGCGTTGCCCTGGCTCAGGACCCAGCGGACCGCACGGTCCAGGAGCCTGCGGATGTCCAGGTGGACGGTGCTCCAGTGTTCGGTCGGGAACGATGCCGGCAGCTCGTTGAGCTCGGCCACCATAATGTCCAGTTCGTAGAYCTCRCGGAGGGCWACGAACGCCTTSGCGACGGCGRCCTCGGTRGCCGAGGTCTCCTCCATGGYSCGGAASGCGAASGTRATSCCGCCCAKGTTGATCATRTCGTTCGCGACAACCGTCGCGATGATCTCCCGGCGCAGCGGGTGCGTGTCCAGTTCGGCGTCGAAGCGTTCCCGGAGCTGCTTCGGGAAGTACGCGCGCAGCGTGTCCCGGAACCACGGATCGGTCGCGAGGTCGCTGTCCCGCAGCGCCGTCGCGAGTTCGATCTTGGCGTAGGCGGCCAGCACCGAAAGTTCCGGCGAGGTCAGCCCCTGGCCCTGTTCCAGCCGCTCGCGCAGCGTGTCGGTGGTGGGCAGCGCCTCCAGTTCACGCTTGAGGTCGGCGGATTTCTCCAGCCAGTCCATCAGGCGCTCGTAGCTGGGGCTCCATTCGGCAACCCGCATGCGGTCGTTGAGCAGCAGGATGTTCTGGTCGATGTTGTCCTCGAGGACCAGGCGCCCCACCTCGTCGGTCATCGAGGACAGGAACTCGGCGCGTTCGGCCGAGGCAAGCTTGCCGGCGGCCACCATCCGGTCCACGAAGATCTTGATGTTGACCTCGTGGTCGGAGCAGTCAACGCCCGCGGAGTTGTCGATGGCGTCCGTGTTGAGGATGACGCCCTGCAGCGCGGCTTCGATCCGGCCCCGCTGGGTCATACCCAGGTTGCCGCCTTCGCCCACAACCTTGACCCGCAGTTCGCGGCCGTCCACGCGGATGGCGTCGTTGGCCTTGTCGCCAACTTCGGCGTTGGTCTCGGTGGAGGCCTTGACGTAGGTGCCGATGCCGCCGTTGTAGAGCAGGTCGGCGGGTGCCAGCAGGATCGCGCGGAGCAGCTCCGGCGGGCTCAGCCGGGTGGTGCCCTCAGGCAGCCCCAGGGCAGTCCGCACCTGCGCGGAGACCGGGATGGATTTGGCCTGGCGGGCAAAGACGCCGCCGCCTTCGCTGATCAGGGACTTGTCGTAGTCGTCCCAGGAGGAACGGGGCAGGTCGAAGAGCCGCTGCCGTTCCGTGAAGGAGGCTGCCTCGTCCGGGTTCGGGTCGAGGAAGATGTGCCGGTGGTCGAACGCGGCGAGCAACCGGATGTGCTTGGAGAGCAGCATGCCGTTGCCGAAAACGTCGCCGGACATATCGCCGACGCCGACGACGGTGAACGGCTCGGTCTGCGTGTCCAGGTCCAGTTCGCTGAAGTGGCGCTTGACCGACTCCCACGCGCCGCGGGCGGTGATGCCCATGGCTTTGTGGTCGTAGCCGACGGAGCCGCCGGAGGCGAACGCGTCGCCCAGCCAGAAACCGTATTCGGCGGCGAGGCCGTTGGCGATGTCGGAGAACGATGCCGTCCCCTTGTCCGCCGCGACCACAAGGTAGGAGTCGTCGTCGTCGTGCCGGACGACGTCGGACGGCGGCACCAGGGTTTCACCTTCCGGGCTGGTGACCAGGTTGTCGGTGATGTCCAGCAGGCCGCGGATAAAGGTCTTGTAGCTTTCAATGCCCTCGGCCATCCAGGCGCCGCGGTCTGCCGCGGGATCCGGAAGCTGCTTGGCGAAGAATCCGCCCTTGGCGCCGGTCGGGACGATGACGGCGTTCTTGACGGTCTGCGCCTTGACCAGGCCTAGGATCTCGGTGCGGAAGTCCTCGCGCCGGTCRGACCAGCGSAGACCRCCGCGRGCCACSTTGCCGAAGCGCAGGTGCACRCCYTCGACGCGSGGCGAGTAGACCCAGATCTCGAACATCGGCCGCGGGAACGGCAGGCCCTCGATGCCGGAGGGATCCAGCTTGAAGCTGACGTGCGTTTTGTTCTGGTAGAAGTTGGTCCGGAGCGTGGCCTGGATCAGGTTCTTGAACGTCCGCAGGACGCGGTCGGCGTCGAGTGTGGCCACCTGTTCGATCGCGGTGTCCAGTGCGGCGCGGACCTCTGCCTGGCGCTCTTCGCGGGCACCGGGTGCCACCGCCGGGTCGAAGCGGGCGGCGAACAGTGCGTTCAGCCCGCGGGTGACCTCCGGGTTGGCCAGCAGGGTGTCGGCCATGAACTCGAAGGAGTTGGTGTTGCCCATCTGCCGCATGTACTTGGCGTAGGCGCGCAGCACAATGACCTGCCGCGAGTGCATGCCTTCGCGGAGCACCAGCCGGTCGAAGCTGTCCGACTCCACGGCGCCGGAGACAGCGGCGCCGAAGGATTCTCCGAGCAGCGCTCCGGTACCCACCGGGTCCACCCCGGCCGGGTACTTGAGGCCAAGGTCGTAGAGGAAGAAGTCGCGGTGGTCGGACGTTTCGATTTCGAAGGGCCGCTCGTCCAGGACCTCAAGGCCCAAGTTGTGGAAGTACGGCAGGATCTGGCTCAGGCTCTTGGGCTCGAGCATGTAGAGCTTGACCCGGGCATCCTCCTCGAGGGTGGCGCCGGCGCCGTCGGGCAGGTAAACGTGCACGCCGGGCTGTTCGCCGGCCGCCTCCCCGGCGCGTTCGGCTGCGGCGCCGTACTTCTCGAAACGGGCGATGTCTTCGAGGGCGTCTTCAACCTCGTAATCCACGCGGTAGCTGGCCGGGAATGCCTYGGCCCACACGGCGGCGAGTTCCTTCGCCCCGTTCTCCCCGTCGGCGCCGGCGCGGGCGCGCAGGACTTCGCCGATGCCTTCACTCCAGGACCGGGCCGCGCGGACCAGGCGCTTCTCCAGCTCGTCGCTGTTCACGTGGCTGACGTCGGCGTCCTTGGGCAGGCGGATCCGGAAGAACAGCCGGGCGAGGGCGGATTCCGTCATCCGCGCTTCGTAGTCGATGGAGACGGCGTCGAAKGTCTCGCGGAGTTCCTTCTCGATGCGCAGCCGGACATTGGTGGTGTACCGGTCGCGGGGCAGGTACACCAGCGCGGACATAAACCGTCCGTAGATGTCGGGCCGGAGGAACAGCCGGGTCCGGCGGCGTTCCTGCAGCCGCTGGATCCCGGTGGTGATCGCTGCGAGGTCGGGGACCTCGATCTGGAAAAGCTCATCGCGCGGGTAGGTCTCGAGGATGCCGAGCAGGTCCTTGCCGGAGTGTGAGTCCGGCGGGAACCCGGCATCGCGCAGTACGGCGTCGACCTTTTCGCGGACCACCGGGATGTCCCGCACGGAACCGGCGTACGCCGTGGTGGCGAACAGGCCGATGAAGCGCCGTTCGGCGTTGACGTTGCCCGCAGCGTCGAAGCTCTTCACGCCGATGTAGTCCAGGTACGCCGAGCGGTGCACCGTGGAGCGGGAGTTGGCCTTGGTGATGACCAGTGCGCTCTTCTCGCGGGCCTTCTTGCGGCCGGTTTCGGTGAGGTGCTGGATCTGGTGGCGGGTGTCGGCGCCGTCGCGGAGCAGGCCCAGGCCGCTGTCCTCGCGCAGTTCCAGCACGTCTTCGCCGGACTCGGTGGTCAGGTCGTACTCGCGGTAGCCGAGGAACGTGAAGTTGCCGTCGTCCAGCCAGCGGAGCAGCTCCTGGGCTTCCCGGAGCTCGGCGATCTGGGCCGGGTTGGCGACCTTGTCGAGGTCATCGGCGATGGCGTGGGCGCGGTTGCGCATCTTCGGCCAGTCCTCGACGGCGGCAC
Organism: Arthrobacter sp. 05L45_2; assembly: GCF_056397525.1. Taxonomy (NCBI): domain Bacteria; kingdom Bacillati; phylum Actinomycetota; class Actinomycetes; order Micrococcales; family Micrococcaceae; genus Arthrobacter; species Arthrobacter sp. 05L45_2. The sequence continues at coordinate 6,915 of NZ_JBFTNO010000135.1, forward strand.
GGACATCGCCCAGGACCCGGGACAGCCCCTCGATGAGCTGCTCGCGCTTGGCGTCATCAACCCGCGCGATTTCCACGGCGATCCAGGATTCCATGTGCGAGGCGTTGTCGCCCTGCGCAATGAGGTGGGACAGGTTGGGCATCGCGGCCGTGTCACCGCTGGAGATGCCCAGGTGGGAGGGGACCCGCGAAACCTTGACCAGCCGGCCGGTTTCGCGGTTGCGCGAAACGACGAAGAGGGGGTGGATCACCAAGTGGATCGGGGACTTCTGCCGGACCAGTTCGGCATTGACCGAGTCCACCAGGAAGGGCATGTCGTCCGTGACGATGTAGATGACGCTGGACTCGGCCTCGTCCGCGATCACAATGTTGGCCACGCCCGGCTGCCGGACGGCGGCTGCCTCCAGATGGGCCTGGGACCTCGCGGTCAGGACGTCGGTGCCGTAAGCGCTGGCGTCCTCCTCGGCGAGGTGCTCGTAGTAGTCCCCGAAGTACCCTTCACCGGCACCAATCGAAACGGGTTGATCCTCCACGCTGGACCCAGACGACATCGACAAACGCCTCCATCAAAAAGTTCATGGCCGCACCGTTGCAGCCCTCATGGCGAGCCTAGTCTCTTAGCCGGGCCTTTGCTGTGGAAGAAAGAACAGAGGATTTTCGATTTCGCTGGACAGGTGCACAAACCATATTTCGGATGGCCTGACGAAGGGCCGATTCGGGGGCGCTTTCGAGCAGCAGGGACCCGGCCAGCAGGGCCGAGTCGCAGGCGGCCGGATCGGCCGGAAGGAAGGCCGAGACGGGGTCCGCTGGGCCGTACCGTGCCCATGCGTCGCGCAGCTGGCGTTCCGGTGAGCGTCCGACGGCGGCCGCCCGCACCTTGTTCAGGGCCACGCGCGGGGTGGCCTGCGGGACCGCTGCGGCGAGCTCGGCCAGGCCGCGCACCAGCCGCGGCACGCCGACCGGATCGGCCGCGCCGACCGCATAGACCGTGTCCGCCATTTCAAGGCTGCACAGCGTCGCGGCGTTCCGGCGCGGGGCCATCGAATCGAAGCCAAGATCCTCGTCGGCTTCGAGGCAAAACCCGGCGTCGATCACGGTCACGTCGGCAATTTCGCGGGCGCGGCCGTAGACCAGGGCTAGCGCCGCCGGACGCAGTTCGGTCCAGCGATCGGCCCGGGTGATGCCGGTGAGGACCCGGAAGGCTCCGGCGCGGGTGGTGACCGGGAAAGCGATCCGGAGCAGCGCGGCGCCGTCGAGCAGTCCCTGGTCGGCCAGCCGGCACGCCTGGGCGAGTCCGGCGGCCTCATCCAGCAGCCCGAGGAACGCAGCGACGCTGGCGCCGTAACTGTCGGCATCGACCAGCAGGACCGACTTTCCCTCCGCCGCCAGCTCGCCGGCGATATTGGCCGCCACCGTGGTCCGCCCGGGCGATCCGGCCGGGCCCCAGACCGCGATGATCCGTCCCGTTCCCAGTCCGCCGGCGTTGGCTGCACCCTCGGCCGCGAGCGGCGGGACGGCGTCGGCCGCGGCACCCGGGGTGGTCACCGGCCGGTCCCCGGCGAGCCGCGCCACCGCGGCCGCAATGAGGTCAGCAAGCTCGGCGGCCGCCACTGCCGGGTCTTCGGCGCTCACGCCAATTCCCCGGAGCCTGGCGGATTCGTCGGGCTGGTCGGTCAACGCCACCACGGCGACGCCCACGGCGGCGAGCCGGTCCACCAGCGAGGCGGTCAGCTCGCCGCTGCCTTCGGCCACAACGGCGGCCCTGGCGAGGCCGGTCTGGCATGCGGCCAGCAGCTCGGCAAGTTCACCGCAGCGACGAACCACAGTCACCGGGCCGTGCAGCCGTTCCAGGCCGCCCACCAGGTC
>NZ_JBFTNO010000136.1:0-8756 GCF_056397525.1 Arthrobacter sp. 05L45_2
GCGCAGTACACCCTTGATCTGCTGCGAACTGGACGACAGGATCCCGGCAAGGGTGTCGACGTCGAACCCGGGACTGAAAGGATCGGGGCCGAGCGCGCGCAGTACACCCTTGATCTGCTGCGAACTGGACGACAGGATCCCGGCAAGGGTGTCGACGTCGAACCCGGGACTGAAAGGATCGGGGCCGAGCGCCGCGATACCGGGCACGTCGGCGGGCTCCCGGACCACATACATGGCCAGGCTCTTTTTGGTCCCGGCCTCCGTAAGGTCCAGGTCGACCGGGCCCGTCCCTGTCGAGAACGAGAGCCGCGCCGCGAGGTGTCCGCCGCCCATCTTCAGCGCCGCGCCGGTGGGGGAGTCAGTGAAGCGGACCCAGCCCGCCCGGGCCAGGTGGAAGACCAGATGCAGCCCGTCCGCTTCCACGTCCAGGAACTTGCCGTGCCGGCGAACCCCGGTCACTGTCGTGCCTTCGAGGGCGGAGACCGGCGGATCCGCGGTCTTCAGCACGGCGAAGGAGACAATCTGGACTTTCGCCACCACAGCACCGCGCAGCCGGGTGTCGAGGAAGGCCGCCAGGGCCGCTACTTCCGGGAGCTCAGGCATGGGCAGTTCCGACCCGAACGCGTGCACGTGCTGCCATGGCCCCATCATGCCAGAGTCCTGCCGGGCCCCGGGCGGATATGCCTATACTTTCAGCGGCGGCCCGTTCGATCGGCCGCCGTCGACCCAGGTGATTGACCCGACGAAAGGCCCGTCATGAGCAACATTCCCGAAGAGCTGTCCTACACCGCGGAACACGAGTGGATTTCCGCCCCCAATGCCGACGGCGTGGTGCGGGTGGGGATCACCGACTTCGCCCAGGACGCGCTGGGTGACGTTGTCTACGCCCAGATGCCGGAAGTCGGCACCGAGGTCAAGGCCAACGACGTCGTCGGCGAAGTCGAGTCCACCAAGAGCGTCAGCGACATCTACGCCCCGGTCAGCGGCGAGGTGGTGGCCCGCAACGAGTCACTGGACACTGATTCGGCCCTGATTAACTCGGATCCGTACGGCGAGGGCTGGCTGATCGAAATCAAGCTCGCAGAGGCCGACGCCGTCGAGTCGTTGCTCAGTGCATCGGAGTACGAACAGCAGGTAGGCTAAAGGGAAGGTCTCCGGGCCGTGTTACTGGACACATCAGTTGTAGGCCACAGGAGTTGGTGGCCGCAGCGGTTGCTGGGCGCAGTACCGGCCGGGGGCTGACTACCGGATCCGCCAGGCGTTTCCGGACGGCATGCGTTGTTTGCAGGGGGGACACCTGCAACGAATGAGGAGGACTCAATGGTTGGGCACGGACAGAACGACACCGGTGGATACGGCACGGGTGGAGTGAATGCCTCGGAGACCACATCGATCCATCTCACCCCCGTCCGCGACGAGCCGACCCTCACCCCGAAGGTTTCGGTCGAGGAACGCACCGCGATTGAATCCCTGCCGGCGGGCTCCGCCCTGCTGGTGGCCCACAGCGGCCCGAACGCCGGCGCCCGGTTCCTGCTGGACTCCGACACCACGACGGCGGGCCGCCACCCGGACGCCGACATTTTCCTCGACGACGTCACGGTCTCGCGCCGGCACGTCGAATTCCGCCGCACGGCGCGCAGTTTCGAGGTCGTCGACACCGGGAGCCTCAACGGCACCTACGTCAATCACGACCGTGTCGACAGCGTGGAGCTGAAGTCCGGTAACGAGGTGCAGATCGGCAAGTTCCGGCTCACCTTCTACCTCAGCCCTGCTCGTACCGCAGGCAACGTCTGATATCGGGGTAGCTGCCTGTGGCGATGGCACAAGCCGAGCGGCGCGGACCCCAGGTCCTGAACATCGGGGAAGTCCTGGCTCAGCTAAGCGACGACTTCCCCTCCATGACCGCGTCGAAAATCAGGTTCCTGGAGGAAAAGGGACTCATTAACCCGCAGCGGACCCCCGCCGGGTACCGGCAGTATTCGGAGAGCGACGTCGAACGCCTGCGCTTTGTGCTGGCCCTGCAGCGGGACCAGTACCTGCCGCTGAAGGTCATCAAGGACTACCTCGACGCAATTGACCGCGGGGAACGGCCCGAGAACCTCCCGCCCGGGGTGACGGTGTCGCCGCGGATCGTCTCGGACCAGCTTGCCGCCGAATTGAACCACCGGGTCCGCCTGCTCACCGCCGAACAGCTGCGTGCCGAGTCCGGGGCGAGTGTGCCCCTGCTGGAATCCCTGCTTAGCTTCGGCCTGATCGGGCACGTCAACGGAAAGTTCGACGAGCACGCCCTGCAAGTTGCCCGCGCCTGCGTCCAGCTGGAGGGCCATGGCCTGGAACCGCGCCACCTCAGGCCCTTCCAGGCCGCCGCCGACCGCGAATTCGGCCTGGTGGAGCGCGCCGTGGCCACCCTGACATCGCGGAAGGACGCAGCCTCGCACGCCCGCGCTGCCGAGGCCGCCCGGGAAATCAGCGAACTCTGCCTGTCGCTGCACCGCGCCCTGGTCCAGGACCGCATCTCAAGGATGGACAGCTGATGATTGAGGTGGAGATCGTTGGCGTCCGGATCGAACTGCCCTCCAACCAGCCGCTGGTACTGCTCAAGGAGATGCACGGCGAACGGCACGTTCCGATCTGGATCGGCACCCCGGAGGCCAGCGCGATTGCCCTCGCCCAGCAGGGTGTGGTCCCGCCCCGGCCCATGACCCACGACCTCCTCGTCGATGTGGTCGAGGCCCTGGGCCACACGATCGTCAGCGTCAACATCGTCGCGGTCGAGGACAACATCTTCTACGGCCAGCTCCAGTTCGAGGACGGCACCACCGTCAGCTCCAGGGCCTCGGACGCGCTGGCCTTGGCCCTGCGGGCCAAGTGCCGGATCTGGTGTGCGGACGCCGTGATGGACGAAGCGGGCGTCCGGATCACTGAGCACGACGACGGCGAGGAAGCCCAGCCGGGTCCCGCCGTCGACGAAGAAGGGGAGCTGCGCCGCTTCCGTGAGTTCCTGGACGACGTCGAACCGGAAGATTTTGCCGGCTGACACGCCCCAAAGCTTAAAGTCGAGGTCGAAACTTTCGACACGCCCCGGCAATAGCCCCAACGTCTTTGACCTTCGGCCCCGGCAGGCCTAACGTCGGAGGTACAAGTTCCCATTGCATACAACAGCCGTGCAAGTCACACTGGAAAGTGCAGCCGGAACCGAAACTTCACGGATCATTCACGTGCGGTCTTGGTCCGTCTCCTGTCCCGGATACCGCGGCGTTGCTGCAAGTTCCCGCGGGAACTCATGACAAGGAGGATCCACGTGAGTCCGAAAGGCGAAGCAGGCGAGCTCAAGCAGGCCTCGACGGCAGGCGTTGCTGTGCCCGCAAGCGGTGCCCAAGGCCTGCTCTTCACCGAGGATCTTCCCGTCCTGGACGAGGACGCGGGCTACCGTGGCCCGACCGCGTGCAAGGCGGCCGGCATCACCTACCGCCAGCTCGACTACTGGGCCCGTACCGGGCTGGTCGAACCTGCCGTGCGCGGCGCCGCCGGCTCCGGCTCCCAGCGTCTGTACGGTTTCCGCGACATCCTGGTCCTGAAAGTCGTCAAGCGGCTCCTGGATACCGGCGTTTCGCTGCAGCAGATCCGCACGGCGGTTGAGCACCTCCGTGAACGCGGGGTCGAGGACCTCGCCCAGATCACCCTTATGAGCGACGGTGCCAGCGTCTACGAGTGCACGTCGGCGGACGAGGTCATTGACCTGGTACAGGGCGGCCAGGGTGTCTTTGGCATCGCCGTCGGCCGTGTCTGGCGCGAAGTCGAAGGAAGCCTAGCAGCCCTCCCGAGCGAGCACGCTGCGGACCAGTCCTTCCCGGACGACGAGCTCAGCAAGCGCCGGGCCGCCCGCAAGATCRGCTAGCACAGCCCAAAATTCCACCTAAAAACGCGGGGCCACACTGTGGCCCCGCGTTTTTTGTTTGCCTGTTTTTTGTTTGCCGGTTGTATTGGCCTAATCGCCGGGGCCGGCCGGGGCTAGCGCTGGCTGCGGTTGCGGACCATACCAGCCGCCGCCAGTTCACCGGCGGTGCTGGTGCCCATCACATTGGCGAGCAGGCTGTCGAACAGCGCTGCGGCGTTCTTGGCGGAGTCACCGGGCCAGTGGTGGACCGAGTGGGCGGCGCCCTGGATCTGCTGCCAGTTCGCCTGCTCGGGAATGTGCGGGGTGAGCAGCAGTTCGCCGAACATGGACTGCATCTCGGCCAGCCGGAAGGTGTGCTCTGCGGAGCCGGACCGCACCCGGTTGGCCACAATGCCGGCCGGCGCCAGCGCGGGCGCGAACTCCTGCCGGAAGAGCTGGATGGCGCGCATGGTGCGTTCGGTGCCGGCCACGGAGAACAGCCCCGGTTCGGCCACGAGGGCCACCTTGTCGCTGGCAGACCAGGCCATCCTGGTCAGGCCGTTCAGCGACGGCGGGCAGTCGATGAGGACCAGGTCGTAGTGCCCCACGCTGGCAAGGACCGTGGAGAGGCGCCGCAGATCGCGCCGGCCAAGGTCCGGCCGGTCGTAGATGCCGGTGTATGCGGAGCCGATGGCCACATCGAGAACCGGCGCGGCGCCGTCGGCCGTTGCGCCGGCCAGGTGCTCCACCCATCCGCTGGGGACCACGTTCTCGGCAAGGTGGGCCTTGCGCGGCGCTTTGATCATCCGGCCGATGTCCAGCTGCCCGTCGGGGCGGACGCCGAGGGCCGTGCTGGCATCCGCATGCGGGTCCAGGTCGACCACGAGGGTGGGGATGCCGGCTGCGAGTGCTGCCGACGCCAGTCCGGTTGTCACGGATGTCTTGCCGACCCCGCCTTTGAGGCTGCTGATGCTGACTACTTGCACTTGAAAAACCAATACCTAACGCCGGTTGCCGAGACTGGGTCATGCCGGCCCGTGCGTTCCTCCGGACCGGGGCGTGCGTGCGCCACCCACCACCTCATCATATGTGGACCGGGCGCCTTAACCCGTCTCATCCTCTCCGGCGGGGGCCCGAACAGGCCCCGGGAGCCCGGATCGGCGCCGATCTGCCGTCTGCCGCGGAAATGACGCATAATGCTGTGACGGGCACCACAATGATTTGTGTTTGCGCACACCAGTCCTAGAAACTGTGACCACTTACCGAACCGCCCGCAATGATGCAGGAGAAGTATGTTTTCCAAGATTCTGGTGGCTAACCGCGGCGAAATCGCGATCCGTGCTTTCCGGGCCAGCTACGAGCTGGGTGCCAAGACCGTTGCAGTGTTCCCGACCGAGGACCGTAATTCGATCCACCGCCAGAAAGCCGACGAGGCATATCTGATCGGCGAAGAGGGCCATCCCGTCCGGGCCTACCTCGACGTCGACGAGGTGGTCCGCGTGGCGAAAGAGGCCGGGGCTGACGCCATCTACCCGGGCTACGGGTTCCTCTCCGAAAACCCGAACCTCGCCCGCGCCGCGGCCGCAGCCGGCATTACCTTCGTCGGGCCGCCGGCTGAGGTCCTGGAGCTGGCCGGCAACAAGGTGGCCGCCCTGGAGGCCGCCCGCAAGGCCGGCGTCCCGGTCCTGAAGTCCAGCCAGCCGTCCAAGGACCTCGACGAACTCATCGCGGCCGCGGACGAGATCGGCTTCCCCATCTTCGCCAAAGCCGTCGCAGGCGGCGGCGGCCGCGGCATGCGCCGGGTGGACACCCGGGAGGCCCTGCCCGAGGCCCTGCAGGCCGCCATGCGCGAGGCGGATGCGGCGTTCGGCGACCCCACGATGTTCCTCGAGCAGGCTGTCCTGCGGCCGCGGCACATCGAGGTCCAGATCCTCGCTGACGCCAAGGGCAACGTCATGCACCTCTTCGAACGCGACTGCTCCATCCAGCGCCGCCACCAGAAGGTCATCGAAATCGCGCCGGCGCCGAACCTTGACGAGGGTATCCGGCAGGCCCTCTACCGGGACGCGGTGAAGTTCGCCAAGGCCCTGAACTACGTCAACGCCGGCACTGTCGAGTTCCTGGTGGACACTGTGGGTGAACGGGCCGGCCAGCACGTGTTCATCGAGATGAACCCGCGCATCCAGGTTGAGCACACGGTCACCGAGGAAGTCACCGACGTCGACCTCGTCCAGGCCCAGCTGCGCATCGCCTCGGGGGAGACCCTGGCTGACCTGGGCCTGTCCCAGGAGACCGTCAAGCTCAACGGCGCCGCACTGCAGTCCCGCATCACCACAGAGGACCCGGCCAATGGCTTCCGGCCCGACGTCGGCAAGATCACCGGCTACCGCTCGGCGGGCGGCGCCGGCGTCCGGCTCGACGGCGGAACCGTGTACTCGGGCGCCGAGATCAGCCCGCACTTTGACTCGATGCTGGTCAAACTCACGTGCCGCGGACGCGACTACGCCACCGCCGTCGCCCGCGCCCGGCGCGCCCTGGCCGAGTTCCGTATCCGCGGTGTGTCCACCAACATCTCCTTCCTCCAGGCCGTCCTGGACGACCCGGACTTCGTTGCCGGCAACGTCGCCACCTCGTTCATCGACGAGCGCCCGGAACTGCTCAAGGCCCGCGTCTCCGCCGACCGCGGGACCAAGCTGCTGACCTGGCTCGCCGAGGTCACCGTCAACAAGCCCAACGGCGAGCTCACGGTGCACACCGACCCCGCGGACAAGCTGCCGGCCCTCGAGGATGCCGACGCCCCCGCAGGGTCGCGGCAGCGGCTGCTCGAACTCGGGCCGGAGGGCTTCGCGAAGGCCCTCCGCGGCCAGGAGGGCGTCGCTGTCACCGACACCACCTTCCGTGACGCGCACCAGTCCCTGCTGGCCACGCGCGTCCGTACCCGCGACCTGGTGGCCGCGGCCCCCGCTGTCTCCAAGATGCTTCCCGAACTGCTCTCCGTCGAGGCCTGGGGCGGAGCGACTTACGACGTCGCGCTGCGCTTCCTCGGCGAGGACCCCTGGGACCGCCTGGCCGCCCTCCGCAAGGCCCTGCCCAACATCTGCCTGCAGATGCTGCTCCGCGGCCGGAACACCGTCGGCTACACGCCGTACCCGGAGGAGGTGACGGTGGCCTTCGTGAATGAGGCCGCCGCGACCGGCATCGACATCTTCCGGATCTTCGACGCCCTGAACGACGTCAACCAGATGGCCCCCGCCATCCGCGCCGTCCGCGACACCGGCACGGCCGTGGCCGAGGTCGCACTGTGCTACACCGCGGACATGCTGGACCCGGAGGAAAAGCTCTACACCCTCGACTACTACCTGGACCTGGCCCAGAAGATCGTCGACGCCGGCGCGCACATCCTCGCCATCAAGGACATGGCGGGACTGCTGCGTCCGGCAGCCGCCGCCCGGCTGGTGAGCGCCCTGCGGGAGAAATTCGACCTCCCGGTGCACCTGCACACCCACGACACCACCGGCGGCCAGCTGGCCACTTTGCTGGCGGCCGTGGATGCCGGGGTGGACGCCGTCGACGTCGCATCCGCGTCCCTGGCCGGCACCACCAGCCAGCCGTCCGCCTCAGCACTGGTCGCGGCGCTGGCCCACACCCCGCGCGACACCGGGCTGAGCCTGGCGAACGTGTGTGCCCTGGAGCCCTACTGGGAGGCCGTACGGCGGGTCTATGCCCCGTTCGAATCCGGACTGCCGGGCCCCACAGGCCGGGTCTACCGGCACGAAATCCCCGGCGGCCAGCTCTCCAACCTGCGGCAGCAGGCCATCGCGCTGGGACTGGGAGAACGGTTCGAGGCCATCGAGGACATGTACACCTCCGCGGACCGTATCCTGGGCCGGCTGGTCAAGGTCACCCCGTCATCGAAGGTGGTGGGCGACCTCGCCCTGCACCTGGTGGGCCTCAACGCCGACCCGGCCGATTTCAACGAGAACCCGCAGAAGTACGACATCCCGGACTCCGTGATCGGCTTCCTGTSCGGCGAACTCGGCGATCCTCCCGGCGGCTGGCCGGAGCCGTTCCGGACCAAGGCGCTGCAGGGCCGCAGCGTCAAGGTCCGCGACGTTGAGCTCAGCGCCGAAGACAGCGCCGCGCTCAAGGGCGACTCCAAAACGGTGCAGCAGACCCTCAACCGGCTGCTCTTCGCCGGTCCCACCAAGGACTACCAGAAGAGCGTGGAGGCGTACGGCAACCTCTCCGTCCTCGACACCCGCGACTACCTCTTCGGCCTGCAGCGCGGCGCCGAGCACGAGATCGAGCTGGAGAAGGGCGTCCGCCTGATCGCCTCGCTCGAGGCCGTGTCCGAACCCGACGAGAAGGGCATGCGCACCGTCATGTGCACCCTGAACGGCCAGTCCCGGCCCGTGGTGGTCCGTGACCGGTCCGTCGTGAGCAACGTCAAGGCCGCCGAACGTGCCGACGCCTCCCAGCCGGGCCAGGTGGCCGCACCGTTCGCCGGCGCCGTCACCCTGACCGTCAAGGCCGGGGACAAGGTCAACGCCGGCGATACCGTCGCGACCATCGAAGCCATGAAGATGGAAGCTTCCATCACGACGCCGGTCGCCGGCACTGTCTCGAGGCTCGCCGTGGGCGCCGTGGAACAGGTCCAGGGCGGGGACCTGCTGCTGGTCGTGGAGTAACGCCCGGCCGGGCCTAGAAGGGCCAGGCGCAGAGCGCACAGACGAAAGGGCTCCTCCGGCTTTTGCCGGGGGAGCCCTTTCTAATGTGGTTGCTGCTGTGCGTTGCCGGGCTGTGCTGTGCTGCCCTGCGACGCTCGGCCTAGGTGTACTGGGCCACAAGGTTGGTGACACTCGGTTGATGGGTGTGGTGC
>NZ_JBFTNO010000137.1:0-8682 GCF_056397525.1 Arthrobacter sp. 05L45_2
CATTGATGCTTTGGACGCCGGCCCGAGGAAACCCCAATGTCGAACGAGCGAATCACAGCCCGCCCGCAACATGCGGCGGCCGGTTCCCCCGCGAGCCGGAAATCGGACTACCGCCCCGAAGTGCAGGGCCTGCGCGCCCTGGCAGTGCTGATGGTGGTGACGTACCACGTGTGGCTGGGCCGGGTCTCCGGCGGCGTGGACATCTTCCTGCTGATCTCCGCCTTCCTGATGACCCTAAGCTTCGCGCGCAAGGTCGAAAGCGGGAAGCCGCTGCGTCTCCTGAACCACTGGCTGCACCTGCTCAAACGGCTGCTGCCCGCCGTCGTCGTGGTGGTCCTCGGCGTCCTGATCGGCACCTGGGCGATCCTGCCCGCCAGCCGCTGGTCCGACATCCTCGACCAGGCCTGGGCTTCGCTGCTCTACCGGCAGAACTGGCTGCTCGCGGACACCGCCGTCGACTACTACGCCCAGGACCACTCCGGCGCCAGCCCGCTGCAGCACTTCTGGTCACTGTCCATCCAGGGCCAGGTGTTTGTGCTCTGGCCCCTGGTCTTCGCYGGGGCGGCCCTCCTGCGCCGCGCGCTGCTCCGTTGGACCCGCCTGGACGAACGGCAACTGAACTACCGCGTGTTCCTGGCGGTCGCATTCGGTGCCATCTTCGCCGTTTCCCTGGCCTACTCGGTCCAACAGACAGCCAGCAACCAGGCCTACGCCTACTTCGACACCCGCGCCCGGCTCTGGGAATTCGCGCTGGGGTCACTGCTGGCCCTGGCCCTGCCCTATCTGAAACCGGGCAAAATCGTGCGGCTGGTCCTGGGCTGGGCCGGCCTGGCCGCGATGCTCTCCTGCGGACTCCTGCTGACCGTGGACCGGTCGTTCCCGGGCTTCATCGCCCTGTGGCCCACCCTCGCCGCCGCCGCCATCATCGTGGCCGGCCGGAGCAGCAGCCGTTTCGGCGTCGACCGGCTCCTGACCTTGCGGCCGCTGGTGGCCCTCGGGGACAACTCCTACGCCCTGTACCTCTGGCACTGGCCGCTGCTGGTTCTGGCCCTGGCGGGCATGGGCATCACCGCGCCCGACCTGTGGCAGGGGCTGGCCATCGTCGCCGCCTCGCTGGTGCTGGCCGTGCTCACCACCCGGTTCGTCGAGAAACCACTGCGCGAGTGGCACTGGCCGCAGCGCCGTGCCTGGCGCACCGCCGTCGTGATCGCCGCCTGCGGTGCGCTGCTGGCGGGCCCGGTCACCCTCTGGCAGAGCCACATCGTGGCCGACGAGGCAGCGGCAGCAGCCCAGCCGAAGGAACTGACACCGGGCGCTGCCGTGCTGGCCCCGGAGAACGCCGGGAAGCCGACCCCGGAGGCGAAGATCATTCCCGCGCCGGCAGCCATGAAGAACGAATGGGCTGACATCGACGGCCTGTGCACCGGCGGCAACGTGCCCACCGATCCGCTGCTGCAGGGCTGCCTGCAGAACAGCCGGCCGGACAAAGTCACCAAGAGGATCGTGGTGCTCGGCGACTCGCACGCCCAGCAGTACATGGCCGCGCTGGGGCCCATCGCCAAGAACCACGGCTGGGAAGTGGTGACCCTGCTGAAGGGCRACTGCCGCTTCGGCGGCGACTCGCCCGAACGGGACGCGGACTGCAACGCCTTCAACAAGGCCAGCTCCAACTACGTCCTCGAACACAAGCCGGACGCCGTGTTCACCGTGGCCTCGCTGACCCACAAGGACGCGCCGTTCGAGACCGAGGTGCCGCAGTACCTCGAGGGCATCAAGCCGCTCACCGACGCCGGCATCGACGTGATCGGCATCCGCGACAACCCCCGGTTCACCGTGAACATGCCCGAATGCGTCCAGAAAAAGGGCGCCGACGCCGCCGACTGCAACGTCCCGCTGGAGGAGTCGCTGGCCGCGTCCTCGCCGCTGGACGACTACCGCGGCAAGGTCGCCCGGCTGCACCTGATGGACATGAGCGACTTCATCTGCGCCAACGGGACCTGCCCCGCCGTCGTCGGAAACGTCTACGTCTACAAGGACGACAACCACCTGACCAAGACCTACGTCCAGAGCATGATCCCGATGTTCGAAAAGCGCCTGCTGGCCGCCACCGGCTGGAAGTGACGCGGGCGGTGCCCCCGGCCGCATGCTGTTACTCACATTCGCGGCGCGGAATAGGGGGATCGCCGGCTAGGTTCTACTATTTATTCAACACTTCTGCACAGGCCACGCCCGTAATGACGGGCTGGTCATCTGCTGCAACCCCTACCCGTGAACCCAGAAACCCAAGGTAAGAGGCGCACTCATGACCCAGCCCGAACACGACCCCTTTGGCTTCGTCGGCCTGACCTACGACGACGTCCTGCTCCTGCCGGGGCACACCGACGTCATTCCGTCCGAGGCTGACACCTCCTCCCGGATCTCCAAGCGCATCACGGTGAACACGCCCCTGCTGTCCGCCGCCATGGACACCGTCACCGAGTCGCGGATGGCCATCGCCATGGCCCGCCAGGGTGGCCTCGGCGTGGTGCACCGGAACCTCTCGATCGCCGACCAGGCGGACCAGGTGGACCGGGTCAAGCGCAGCGAGTCCGGCATGATCACGAACCCGCTCACCATCGGCCCCGAAGCCACCCTCGCCGAACTCGACGAGATCTGCTCGCACTACCGCGTCTCCGGCCTTCCCGTGGTGGACGAGGGCATGAAGCTGCTGGGCATCGTCACCAACCGCGACACCCGCTTTGTCCCGGAGACGGACTTCCCGATCCGGTTGGTCAGCGACGTGATGACCAAGATGCCCCTGGTCACCGGGCACGTCGGCATCAGCCGCGAGGAGGCCTCGCACAAGCTGGCCACCAACAAGATCGAGAAACTTCCGCTCGTTGACGAGCAGGGCCGGCTCAAGGGCCTCATCACCACCAAGGACTTCACCAAGGCCGAGCAGTACCCCCTGGCCACCAAGGACGAGGAAGGCCGGCTGCGCGTCGGTGCCGCCATCGGTTTCTTCGGTGACGGCTGGGAGCGCGCCATGGCCCTGATCGACGCCGGTGTGGACGCATTGTTCGTCGACACCGCCAACGGCCACTCGCAGGGCGTCCTGGACATGATCCGCCGGCTCAAGTCAGACCCCGTGGCGGCGCACGTGGACATCATCGGCGGCCAGGCTGCCACCCGTGAAGGCGCCCAGGCGCTGATCGACGCCGGTGCCGACGGCATCAAGGTGGGCGTGGGACCGGGCTCCATCTGCACCACGCGTGTGGTGGCCGGCGTCGGCGTCCCGCAGATCACCGCCATCTACGAGTCCGCCAAGGCCGCCATCCCGGCCGGCGTTCCGCTGATCGCCGACGGCGGACTCCAGTACTCCGGCGACATCGGCAAGGCCCTCGTAGCCGGCGCGGACACCGTGATGCTCGGCTCCCTGCTGGCAGGCTGCGACGAGTCCCCGGGCGACCTGATCTTCGTCAACGGCAAGCAGTTCAAGCTCTACCGCGGCATGGGTTCGCTCGGGGCGATGCAGACCCGCGGCAAGAACACGTCCTACTCGAAGGACCGTTACTTCCAGGCCGACGTCTCGGGCGACGACAAGCTGATCCCCGAAGGCATCGAAGGCCGGGTGGCCTACCGTGGACCGCTCGCCTCGGTGGCGTACCAGCTGGTGGGCGGCCTCCGCCAGACCATGTTCTACACCGGCGCCCCGACCGTCCCGGAGCTCAAGGCTCGCGGAAAGTTCGTCCGGATCACACCGGCCGGCCTGAAGGAATCCCACCCGCATGACATCCAGATGACGGTGGAAGCGCCGAACTACGGCTCGCGCTGATCCCCACCCGCCCCTAGCCTCGCAAGCTCGGCCAGGGAACCCGGCGGGCGTGGGCCCAACGCAGGCAGGTCACGGGATTCTTCCCGTGGCCTGCCTGCGTTAACAGCGCCGCGACCCGCAACTAGGCTGGGAACATGTCCGAACTCCTGCCCGCGCGTGAGCCCCGGCGCAAACTGGCGCTCAGGCCCTACGCCCGGGCGGTCGCGCAGGTGCTGCGGGTCAGCTTCCGGGCCTCCCCGGCCGCCGTCGTCATGAAGGTTCTGGGCTCGCTGATCTCGGCACTGCTGCCGCTCGTCACCACCTACTTCGCCGCCCTGACGACGACGGCGCTGGCGGCCGCATACGCGGGCAATGCCGCCGCGGGGCAACAGGCCATTGTCTACGTCATCATCACCGCTGCCCTCGGCCTGTTCTGGGGAGCGTTCAGCAGCGTGGACCGCTACATCCAGCAGCTGATGAGTTTCAGGGTGGGCGCGATCGTCGGGGACCTGATGTACGAGCGCTTCCTGGCCCTGGACTTCTGGCGCTATGACGACAAGGAGACGGTGGACCTCTACGACCGCGCCAAGCGCTTCTCCGACTCCTATGCCCGCGTCCTGGACCGGATCGCCGCGATCTTCACCCAGCTGGTCTCGGTGCTCCTCGCCATCGGCGCGCTGCTGCTGGTCAGCTGGTGGATCGCCGTGATTGTCCTGGTGGCGATCGTGCCCAGCGTCTACCTGCAGTTCAAACTTTCCCGCGAGCAGATCGCGCACTGGAACACCCAGGTGGACTCCCGCCGGCAGCGGCGGATGATCGAAACGAACCTCCTGCGCCCGCAGCACATCGCCGAGATGCGGCTGTACGGGATTGTCGGCTACCTCATGGGGCTGCGCTCCCGGCTCCGGGACGCGGATGAAAAGCGCCGGCTCGACTTCCAGAAGCGCTACATCCCCAAACAGCTCGCCGCCGACGCCCTGCAGTACGGCGCCGAGGTGGTCTCGCTGATCTGGGTGGTCGGCCAGATCATCGCGCGTGCCCAACCCGTGGGCCAGTTCCTCTACGTCCAGCAGATCGTCAGCCGTGCCCTGTCCACCGCGAACAGCCTGGTCTCCTCGCTCAGTTCCATCGATGAGGACCTCGCCAACCTCAAGGACTACGAGCTGTTCATGGCGCTGCCCGTGCACTCCGGCCACGCCCCGCCCCTGCTGGCCCCGCCCGAAACGGTGGAGCTGCGTGACATCCGTTTCACCTACACCGGCAGCGACCTCGAAGTCATCAAAGGCATCTCCCTGACCATCCGGGAGGGCCAGCACATCGCCATCGTCGGGGAAAACGGTGCAGGCAAATCCACGCTGATCCGGATCCTGGCCGGGCTCTACCGGCCGGACTCCGGCCAGGTGATGCTCGACGGCGTGGACCTCGCCGCCGTCGACGTGAAGTCCTGGCACCGCCACCTGGCAGTGCTCAGCCAGGAGTTCCTCAAATACGAGTTCGCTACGGCTGCGGAGAACATCTTCTTCGGCGACGTCGATGCGGCACGGGATGACGGGCGGGTCCGCCGGGCCGCGGCTGACGCCGAGGCGCTCGAGTTCATCTCCAAGCTGCCCAACGGGCTGGACAACCACGTCAGCAACTGGATGGAGGATCCCCGGGGCCGGAAGGGCAGCGGGCTCTCCGGCGGCCAGTGGCAGCGCCTGGCGATGGCCCGGAACTTCTACCGCGACGCGGCGTTTATGGTGATGGATGAGCCGACCTCGGCGATCGACGCGCTGGCCGAACACCGGATCTTCACCCGCCTCTTCGCCGACCGCACCAGCACCATCATTGCGATCAGCCACCGGCTGGCCACGATCGAAAAAGCGGACGTGGTCTACATGCTCGAGGACGGCAGGATCGTGGAGCAAGGCACGCACCGGGAACTGGTGGCGCTGCGCGGCCGGTACTTCCGGATGTTCGAATCCCAGCTCAGTGTGGATGAGGCCGAAGGGGCCTGAGCGGCCCCGTGGCCGAGTGTCAGGGCGTGTCCGCGCGCGCGGTCGGCGTCACCGTGGTCCGCACGCGGGCCAGGCTGGGCGCAGCGGGCACGCTGCTGAAACCGAAGGTGACCGGGGGCCGGACGGCGGCCAGCGACCCGGCGTCGGCGCCTTCCCAGCTCATGCGTGCTGCCCCGATGTGGTGCAGGTCCGTCACGCCGTAGTACTCGGTCCGTCCGTCTTTGGCGGCGCCTGCGGTGCGGGCTCCGGGGCTGACCTTGGCAGCGACCGGGTTGACGGCCCGCAACCACAGCGGGTGCACCGCCACCGGTCGCGGGACCAGGCGGACGAAGCCGCCCAGCAGGGTGCGGTCGCCGATGGTGGCCCGCACGCTGAGGGGACCGGCGTCGACGGTGAGCTGCCCTCCCTCATGGGCGGCCGCCACCTCCACCACGCGGCTCTCGTCAAAGTGATAGACCGAGGCGATGAAGTCACAGGTTTCGGCGGTCGGGGCCAGGAGAATCCGGTGGCCCGAGGGCAGCTCCACCATGGCATCAGTGAAGGGTCCGAAGGGGGACCGCTGCCAGAGGCCGAGCACCGCGCGCAGCCCGGATTCCGTTCCCAGCCCGGCGATGTGGCCGTCGAAGATCCACCCTTTACGCATGCCGCCAGCGTACCTGCCGCGCTGACACTGCCCTGCGCGGGGCCGGCTCCGCCGCGGGACATGCCCTCCCGTCACAGCGGCCAGTGGACATAACGCCACTATGTCCGTTCCCTGGCACAAAGAATGGGCATGCCCATCCGGGAGGGGAGGGCATGCCCATTCGTTGCGCGGCCCGTGCTACGAGGTGGTCACCGAGGTGTCGTCCACGAAGAAGTAGGTTTTGAGCGAGGAATCTTCCACGCCCAGGAAGCGCACGGTCACGCTCTTGCCCTTGAACGAGGACAGGTCCAGGGTCTTGAGCACGTAGCCGGCGGACTTGTTCAGGTTGGAGTAGGTGGCCAGCGTCGTGGTGACGCCGCCGCTGATGGCCTGCACCTTCAGCGTGTCGTAGGCCGAGGACGCGGTGGTCTCGTCCGTCAGCGTCTTGAGGTAGAAGGAGAGGGAGGAACCGGTCACGGAGGACGGGATGGTGATGGTCTGATCGAGCGTGTACGACGTCGACTGGCCCCAGCCGTTCAGCCCGGCGAAGCCGCTGCCGGTGCGGGCGTCGGTCCCGGTTTCGAAGGTGTCGGTGTGGTCGGAGGTCCACGACGCCGCACCGCTTTCAAAGCCGGGGTTGAGCAGCAGGTTGCCCGACGGCGGCGGTGTGGTTCCGCCCAGCAGCCCCATGGTGGCCGTGGCATCCGAAAGGCCCGCGCCGCAACCCTTGGTGCAGCCGCCCGGCATGGCGCGCGTGCCCTGCCGGAGGGTGGACTCGACCTGGGCCGGAGTTAGGGACGGCGATTTGGCCTTCATCAGCGCCACCAGCCCCGCGACGTGCGGGGTGGCCATTGAAGTGCCCTGGTAGAAGGCATACCCCGCCGCGCCGGGGGTTGTGGTCCCGGTGTTCAGGGTGGAGAGGATGCCGCCGCCGCTGACGCTGGTGTCGCCGCCGGGCGCGGTGAGGTCAACGGTCGCGCCGTAGTTCGAGTAGTAGGACAGGGAGCCGCTGGGGTTGCTGGCGGCCACGGTCACCACCGAGTTGCAGTTGGCCGGCCGGAAGCCGGAAGCGTCCTGGTTGCTGTTGCCGGCAGCTACCACCACGGTGGTGCCGCGCGAGACGGCCGAGTCGATGGCCGCCTGGTAGGTGGTGCCGCAGGCGCCGGAACCGCCCAGGCTCATGTTGATGACCTTTGCCGGGTTGGCGTTGACCGGGATTCCGGCCACCGTCCCGCCGGAGGCCCAAATGATGGCGTCGGCGATGTCGGACAGCGACCCGCCGCACTTGGCCAGGACCCGGACGGGGAGGACCTTGGCGTTTGGTGCCACGCCGGCCACCCCGGTGGCGTTGCCGGTGACGGCGGCGATGGTCCCGGACACGTGGGTGCCGTGCCAGGACGAGTTGGCGGCCGCGGTTTGTCCGCATTCGCCGGCCGCGTACCAGTCGCCCTGGTCCTGGGGGTTGGCGTCCCGGCCGTTGCCGTCCCGTGCCGCGGTGGCGTCCGTGACGAAGTCATAACCCGGCAGCACGTTGGCGTCCAGGTCCGGGTGCGCGGTGATCCCGGTATCGATCACCGCCACCGTGGAGCCCGCACCGGTGGAGACGTCCCAGGCTCCCGGGATGCGCATTCCGTTGGCGCCGGTGAAGTCCCACTGCTCGCCGTAGCGGGTGTCGTTGGGCGCCAGCACGGCAGTCATGCGGGCATCGGGCTCGACGGCGTCGACGGCGCCCGAGGCTGCGATGTTGTCCATGAAGTCCTGGGCGGACTGGCCGGACAGCGCTTTGTCCGAAGCGATCAGCGTGCCGCCCGTGGCCATGGTGCGGAGTTCCCGCACACTGACCCCCTGCTGCTTCGCGGCCTTGCCCCAGGCGTTGGCGCGGCCGTTGGGCGTGGCGTTGCCGGGGGTCTTCTTGAAGCTGACGATGAACTGCGTGTACGCCTCGCCGGCGTTGACCTCCGGTGCGGGCGTGGTCTGCGAGGTGACCGGCCCGGGGGCCGCGGAGACGGGGGAGACGGCCAGAGTCAGCGTGCCGACGACGGCGGCCAGCGACAGGGCCAGGACACGTGAGGTCCTGAGTGATGCACTTCCCATGGGTTCTGCTTTCTTCGACCGGGCATTGCGGAAGGCCCGGAGCTGGGGGTGGAGGCCCGCCGGTCGATCCCGGCGGGCCGAAGCAAACGTAAGGGCATTTTCACGTTTTGTAAACTATTGACTAATCGTGTCAAGTCAGTGTTGACTATCGATTAATTTCGAGCCCCGGGATGCCC
>NZ_JBFTNO010000138.1:0-8677 GCF_056397525.1 Arthrobacter sp. 05L45_2
GTGGTAGCGGTCCGGAAGGACCGCTCCCACTCAGCCTGGTTAACGGGCCTTTCGTCCCTTTCCAGCCCCGGAGCTTCCAGTCCCGCAGCTTCTTGTCCTGCAGCGGGCAGTGCCCGCCCACCGGCCTTAGCGGCGGAATCGCAAGGTCACCAGCTGGAAGGGCCGCAGCACCAGCTCCGCGACGCCGTCCCGGACGGTTACGCCCGGCGCGTTGTCCGGCCGTTCCAGCAGATCCACCGCCTGCACTCCCCGGGCCTCGAAGTTGGCGCTCACCGTACCGGCGGACCGTTCCCCGAGCGACTCGTAGAGCCGGACCACCACGTCACCGGAGGCGTCCTCTGCCAGCTTGACCGCCTCGATTACCAGAGCCGGGTTGGACACACTGACCAGCGGTTCCACGGCCCGGGCTCCCCTGACCACGCGCGGGGCCAGGTTGGTGCGGTATCCCTCCTCGACGGCGGCGGCAATTCCGGCGCCGGGACGAACGGTAACGGTCAGTTCGTGCGGTCCGCGGTCGGCATTCGGATCCGGGAACTTCGGCGCCCGCAGCAGGGAGACCCGCACCGTGGTGGTGGTGCCGCCGTCGTCCGCCCGGACGGCGCGGGTGACGTCGTGTCCGTAGCTGGCCGCGTTGGAAACTGCCACCCCGTAGCCGGGTTCGCCCACGTGGATCCACCGGTGKGCGCAGATYTCGAACTTGGCSGCYTCCCACGACGTATTGACGTGGGTGGGCCGGTAGACATGGCCGAACTGTGTTTCCGACGCCGACCGGTCGGCCCGGACGTCGAACGCAAAGCCGAGTTTGAGCAGCTTCTCCCGCTCCTGCCAGTCCACGGCAGTGGAGATCTCGAGCGAGGCCGCGCCGGGCGCCAACCGCAGCCGCTGGGTTATCGGCGACGTGCCGGCCAGCCGCTCCACAACGACGACGGCGGACCCGCCGTCGTGCTCCCCCCGCACGGCGAGCGCCGCGGTCAGGGGGGTGACGTTGCGCCGGTAGAACGCATCAATGTCCCAGGCGTCCCATTCGTTGGGGGTGTCCCGGTGCAGTTCGAGGAGGTTGCCGAACTGGCCGGGGGCGATCGCCTCGCGGCCGCTGGCGTGGTCCCGGAGTGAGACCAGGAGGCCGTCGGCATTCACCTCGGCGCGGATGATCCCGTTGTCCAGCACGTGGCCGCCACCGGCGGCGGGCGTCGACTGCACGGCGGCCTCCGTGAGGACGGGTGCTGCGGCGGCGAGCGCCGGCACCCCGTCGCGGGCGTGCGGGGCGGCGTTCAGCAGGAACTCCTGGTCGCCCTCCCCCACCAGCGCGCCGGCGGCGTCGGCGATGATCTCCTCCAGCTGGCGGGCGACGGCGGCGTAGTTCCGCTCGGCGTCCTGGTGCACCCAGGCAATCGAACTGCCCGGCAGGATGTCGTGGAACTGCTGCAGCAGCACCAGCCGCCAGAGCCGCTTGAGTTCGGCCGCCGGATACGGCGCGCCGCACCTGACCGCGGCGGTGGCGCTCCACAGTTCGGCCTCGCGGAGCAGATGCTCACTGCGCCGGTTCCCGCGCTTGGTGTTCGCCTGGCTGGTGTACGTGCCGCGGTGCAGTTCGAGGTACATTTCGCCCACCCAGACCGGCAGCGCCTCGTATTCCGCCTCGGCGCCGGCGAAGAACTCCGCGGCCGAGCCGAGCCGGACCCGGGGGGAGCCTTCCAGGTCCGAGGCACGCCGGGCCGCGGCCAGCATCTCCCGTGTGGGGCCGCCACCGCCGTCGCCGTAGCCGAACGGAAGCAGTGACATGGTGCCGCGGCCGTGGTCCCGGAAGTTCCGTTCGGCGTGGGCGAGGTCGCGGGCGCTGACGTCGGAGTTGTAGGAGTCCACCGGCGGGAAGTGGGTGAAGATCCTGGTGCCGTCGATGCCCTCCCAGTGGAACGTGTGGTGCGGCATGCGGTTGACCTGGTTCCAGGAGATCTTCTGGGTCAGGAACCAGCGGCTGCCGGCGGCCTTGACGATTTGCGGCAGTGCGCCGGAGTAGCCAAAGCTGTCCGGGAGCCAGGCTTCCTGGCAGTCGACCCCGAACTCCGCCTGGAAGAAGCTCTTGCCTTCCAGGAACTGCCGCGCCATGGCTTCACCGCCGGGCATGTTCGTGTCCGATTCGACCCACATACCGCCGACGGGCACGAACTGCCCCGCTTTCACCTTTTCCCGGATCCGCCCGAAGAGCTCGGGGTGGTACTCCTTGATCCAGGACAGCTGCTGGGCCGAGGAGCAGGAGAACACGAAGGACGGATCCTCATCCATCAGCGCCACAACGTTGGAGAACGTGCGGGCGCATTTCCGGATGGTTTCCCGGACCGGCCAGAGCCAGGCGGAGTCGATGTGGGCGTGCCCGGTGGCGACCAGCTGGTGCGACGAGGCGTAGGCCGGCCGGTCCAGGACCTCCGCCAGCGCGGCCCGGCCGGCGGCGGCCGTGCCCGGCACGTCGTCGGGGTCCATGATGTCCAGCATCCGCTCGAACGCCCGCAGGATCTCGGGCCGGCGCGGCAGGTCCATCGGCAGTTCGTGCATCAGCCCGCTGAGCGCAACGATGTCCTGCTGCAGGTCCCAGACAGTCTGGTTGATTTCGGCGATCACGATCGGGCCGAGCCGGTAGTGGGGTTCGGAGCCGGCGGTCGCTTTGTCCCCGTAGGGGGTGGCGGCGAACGTCCAGCCCTGTGAGAGGTCCGGGTTGGCTGCCGCCTCGACATAGAAATCCACCGCCAGGCCGGTGCCGAGGAGCTTCAGGGGAATGTACTGGTTGCGCGGCGAGACGGCCTTGATCACTGTTCCGTCCGGCCGCCAGGCGGTGCCTTCGCACTGGAATCCGGGCGCGTCGGTGCTGAAGCCGAGGTTCACCAGGATTTCCACGGCCGTGTCCGCGCCGCCGCCCCAGCCCTCGGGTACCTCACCCTGGAGGCGCAGCCATTTGGTACTCCAGGGACGCCCCCACGGCGCCCCCTGCGGCTGCGGCACGAAGTCCTGCTGCAGCGCCTCCTGGACCGGGACCGGTTCGTCGGGCACGTCCCAACTGCTCAGGGTGAGCGGGAGGCTGCGCGGATAAACCGCGGGGATGATGCGTTCGCGCAGAAAGCGGTCCAGCCGGACTTCCGTGAGACGGCGGTCGTCGTGCAATGTGATCCTCTTAGCGCTGGTGCGGGCAGTTCGACGTCGTGCTCGACCTTGCGTCCAGTCGATGGATAAAATCTACGGCGCCGGGCGCGGTTAAGCCAACGACGCCCGGGTGCCACCGGTTCGCCGACGGGGTTCTGCGGCGGGCCAGGTGATGGCTCAGGCGATGGCAGCCGGGACGCCCACGCGCTCGTGCCCGGCGTAGACATTGAGGGTGGTGCCCCGGCTGAACCCGGCCAGTGTCATCCCGCCCGCCTCGGCGAGTTCCACGGCCAGGCTCGAGGGCGCACTGACGGCGGCGAGGATCGGGATCCCGGCCAGCGATGCTTTCTGGACCAGCTCAAACGACGCCCGGCCGGAGACCTGGAGGACGGTCCCCCGCAGCGGCAGCAGGCCTTCGCGCAGCGCCCAGCCCACCACCTTGTCCACGGCATTGTGCCGCCCCACGTCCTCGCGCAGGCACAGCAGCTCGGCGGACCCGTCGTCGGAGATCCGGAACAGTCCGGCGGCGTGGACTCCGCCCGTAACGTCGAAAACGGCCTGGGCTTCGCGGAGCCGGCCCGGCAGCGACGCGAGGGTCTCCACGGGAATGGTCAGCGGATCCCCGGCCGGGCTGAAGTGGGATGACTTGCGGACGGCGTCGATCGAGTCGGTGCCGCAGATCCCGCAGGAGCTGGAGGTGAAGAAATTCCGGCCCGTGTCCGGCCGGACGACGTCGGCGCGCAGCTGGGCTTCGACGACGTTGAAGGTCTGGACGCCGTCCTCGTCCTCGCCGGCGCAGAAGCGCAGCGAGACGAGTTGCTCCGGTTCCCAAATGACACCCTCGGAGACCAGGAAGCCGGCCACCAAGTCGAAGTCACTGCCGGGGGTCCGCATGGTCACGGAGTAGGACAGGTGGCCCAGCCGGATCTCCAGTGGTTCTTCGACCGCCAGCACGTCCTCGCGGTGCCGGACCGGGAATTCCAGGGCCTGCGGGGAGCCGTCCAGCACGAATTTGTGCACCTTGCGGCGTTGTGTCAGGCGGCCCATCGGATACTCCTCATCAGCAGTGCGTGCGGTACCGGCCGCCCGCGGAGGCGGTCCGGTCCTACATCCATCATGAACGTGGTTGGCGCGTCAGCCAAGCAGGGCGCTCCAGTCCACCGGCCCCTCGGCGGCCTTGCGGGTGGTGCGTTTTGCGGCCGGTTTGGCGGGGGCTTTCGCGGCAGCGGGCTCGGGCAGGGGCGCACCCCAGGGCAGGGCAAACGCCGGCACCGTCTCGCCGAGCTGCACGCCGTGCGGCGGGACCACCAGGATGCCGTCGGCCGCGGCCAGCCCGCGCATCATCCCCGGCCCGGTGTGCTGGGCCGGGGAGGCCATGCCGTACAGCATCCGGAAGGGCATCAGCCGCGTCCGGCCGGGATCGGCGTCGATCATGGTGCCGCAGGGGACCTCGCTGACCGCGGGTGCCGTCCCGTGGCCCAGGGCCGCCAGCAGGGGCGCGCCGATGGTGGAGAGCGCCATCATGGCCGCGAGCGGATTGCCGGGCAACCCGATCACGAAGCGGCCGTCGGGCAGCTCGGCCAGAACGGCGGGGTGCCCCGGGCGCATCGCGATGCCATCGATCAGCAGCCGGCCGCCCAGTTCCGCGACGGTGCGCCGGAGGTGGTCGGTGCCGGACCGGCCGGTTCCCCCGGTGGTGATAACGACGTCGGCCGGTACCTGCTCGGCGTCGGGGTCTGCCGGGGCGGTGCCGTGGGCCGGCTGCACGGCACCCGGGGCGGCGTTACTTGCCGCGGGATCGTTGGTGTCCTCGAGGGCGGCGAGCCACTCCTCGTCGCGGTCCCCGATCTTGACTTCGCCCGCGCAGACACCGCCGAGCATTTCGACGACGGCGGCCAGCTGCGGGCCGAAGGTATCCCGGACTTCCCCGGCCGCCGGGACTCCCGTACTGACGACTTCGGCGCCCGTGAGCACCAGCCGGACCACGGGCTTGCCGAGCACCGGCAGCTCGTCCTGGCCGGCGAGGGCGGCCAGGGCCAGATGCGCCGGGTTGAGTACGGTGCCGGCCCTGATCAGAAGTTCACCGGCCGCAGCCTCTTCGGCGGCCTTCCGGATATGTTCACCGTTGCGGGGTTCCCCGGGTTTGGCTCCCCCGCCCAGCTTCAGTTCCGGCAGCCCGTCCTCATCGGGGGCGATGACGCCGCTTTCGCTGCGGAGGACAGCTTTCGCCCCGGGCGGGATGAGCCCTCCGGTGACAATCGGACTCGCCTGGTGCGGGGCCAGCCGCTGTCCGGGGTCGGCCAGGATCCACGGCCCGCTGCCGTTGACCGCCCAGCCGTCCATCGCGGAGGACGGGTAGTGGGGCATGTCGTGCAGGGCAAGGACGTCCTCGGCAAGGGTCCGGCCCAGTGCACTCCGGAGCGGGACCGGCGCGGGCGGGATCGGAGTGGCGCAGTCGAACGCCAGCTGGCGGGCCTCCTGCCAGCTGTGGGCGAGGTGCCGGTGCGGGGTCTCCGGTTCTTCCGGGCCGTCGGAGCCGGGGGCAGATCCGGGGGTAGGGGCGACGGCGTCGGGCCGGGGCCGGTCCTCGTGGGAGCCGCCGCCGCGGGGAGGCTCCGCCGTCATGCCCCGGGAGCCTCGGCGGCCGCGTACTCCTTGGCGAGTTTGCGGGCGACGCCCATGGCGGCCTGCATGGACACGCTGTCCGGCGCCTGGCCGGATCCGGACGCCAGTCCGGCGGCAAAGCCTGCGATGAAGGTGGTCAGCGGCGCGGCGGGGCGCACCACCGAGTGGGCGGCGACGCCGGCCAGTCCCAGCACTTCGTTGATGTCAATGTCGACGTCTTCGAGCTCGAGGGCCTGCAGCAGTGCACGGCACCAGTCTTCTAGCGTTTCATCCTGGCTCTTCACCGTTTGCCTCCAAGGTCGAGTTGGGCCGCCGCATTTCCGGGGGTGCCGAGCTGGAGTCGGCCGCACCCAGAGCGGCGGCGTCCTCCCAGGTATCCACGTCGTCCGTGGAGCCCGGCGGGACCGGAACCTGCCGCAGCTCCAGACTAGCAAGGAGGGAGAAGACCGATCCGCCTGCCAGGGCGTTTCGCCTGGCAGCTTCAGCAATGGCCCGTTCTAGCGCGGCCGTGCCATAAAGCCCTACAAGGGGCTGCGTCCGCCCGTCCGGGGACACCGCGAGCACGCCGTCGCCGGCCGTTTCGTCGAGGCTGGCTCCCGCTTCCAGGAGGGCGCGCACCGCCCCGGCGACGTGGGGCATATCGCAGGCGAGCACGAGGGTCAGCGGGGCGGCGCCGGGTTCCGGAGAGCCCTGCCCGCCGCCGGCCAGGCGCCGGAGTCCCGCGGCAATGGCCGCGGCCGGGCCGGAGAACGGCGGGTCTTCCCGGCAGTCGAGCACCCCGCGCGGGAGGCTTCCGGGGTCCGGGCCGACCACCACCGTACGGCGGGCGCCCCGGGCGGCGCGCAGGGTCCGCTCCAGCAACGTGGCGCCGTCCACCGTGAACCGGGCCTTAGGTGCGCCTCCGAGCCGGGAGGACCGTCCCCCGGCGAGAATTACGGCGTCGAATTCCACCCGCCCAGCCTAGCCGCCCGTGCGCCGGAGCGCTGCCGGGCGCGGGACTTAGTGCGCCTTTTCGGGGAGCAGGAACGGATCCCAGGCCGGGGCTGGCTTCTCCAGCTCTTTGATCTGCCAGATCGTGCCCCTGGGCGGACCCGGCACAAATCCGAGCTTCCAGCCCATTTCGGCGGGGGTGTGGTCGCCCTTGGCATTGTTGCAGCGCAGGCACGCGGCCACAAGGTTCTCCCACGAGTCGGCCCCGCCGCGGGACTTGGGCTGCACGTGGTCAATGGTGTGGGCGGCCTTGGAGCAGTAGGCGCAGCGGTGGCCGTCACGGCGGAGGACGCCCCGCCGGCTGACGGCGGTGAGGGTGTTGTAGCGGGGGCGGATGTAGCGGTTGAGCAGGATGACCGACGGGCGCCCGAGGATCTCTTGCGGGCCCACTACGGGATCATCCCCCTCGGCCACCACACTGGCCTTCCCTGTTAGCACAAGGACCAGCGCCCGGCGGAAGGTGACTACCGCCAGCGGTTCATATCCAGCATTCAGAACGAGAGTGCGCATCCGCATACCTCTTCACGGCCGCACCCGCCAGGGGCACGAGGGCCGGCTGCCCTGTGCATGGTCGGGCTATGGATCGACACCACAAGAGTAAACACGGATCGCCCGGATCACCGAATTTATTCGTCGCGGATCTATCGCGCCGCGTCCGGAGCGGGTCTCCCCCGACGGCGGTGGGGCCGGCGCCGTACATGGCAAAGGACCCCTGCCGCCGGGCAGGGGTCCTTTGAAATGCTGTGGCCGTAGGCCGGGGTAAGTCCTAGCCGCCGACGCGGATGAAGACCGGGCCGGAGCCGACGTTGACGCTGTACAGCGCGGTGGTTCCGCCGTTCCAGCCGCCGTGAACGGCCATGCCGTTGCCGACGTAAACAGCGATGTGGGCCATGCCCATGCCGCCGTTCTGGTAGTAGGCGAGGTCGCCCGGCTGAGCCTCAGCGGCGCTCACGGTGCGGCCCAGGGAGAGGTAGCCAGCCGGCCAGCCGTGGTAGTGGACGCCCACTGCGGCCAGTGCGTTGGTCACCAGCATGGTGCAGTCCTGGGACACACCGATCTGTGCGTAGGCAGCGGCGGCGATCGAGGCGCCCATGCCGCTGACGGCGGCCGGTGCCTTCGCGTCCAGCGATGCGGTGACCGCGGTGCCAGTGCCGGTACCGGTGGTGGTTCCGGCTTCCTGCACGTTGACAACCGGCTTGGCTTCCTCAACAACGGGAGCCGGTGCGGTGGTGACTGCCGGCTTCTCGTAGGAGATGGCGATGCTGGAGGCCGCAGAGATGGTGGCCGGTGCGTTGGACTGTACTTCCGTGGCGGAAGCGGAGGTCGATTCGCGCTGAACGTTGGTCTCGGCAGCGTTGGCTGCGATACCGCTGGTCAGTACCAGGCCGGAGGCAGCAGCGATAACCGCGGCCTGGCGACCCATACCACCGGCGTTGTCGCCGACGGCCTTAGCAATGACAGCCAGCGAGTTGGTCTTGGTGACCTCCGCGCGGTGGCGTGCAATGKTTGCACGAGTAGTCATTYAGTTCTCTCTTTCGTGATCCTTGKGTCCGCGCGCTTGACAGGCGGGACTGAGGACGCTCCGGCATCTTGGGGGTACGCCGGATCGCCCCGAAACGGGTTTCTTAGCGAAGGGTGTACTGCGAAGACGCGCCAAAAGCGGGAACTGCGTTTACTGATCCAGTCCGGGCGCCGGCAAGGGCAGCGCGGAGCATGGAGTTCAGCGGGCTCATCTGAGCCTCGCTGGCGCGAGAACGCGCAGCATTGTGGCGTGAAGACACGAAAGTAGCCTCTCCCAATGCCTACGAGGTGAGCTGTCGGATTCGGATGGGAGTCACCCGGCCGCGCTGCTTCCTGGGAAGCTTTGCGACTTAACCCCTAGGTCTTCTTGCGAAGACCAAAATTGGTTCCCCCGCCCCTGCCAGACGAT
>NZ_JBFTNO010000139.1:0-8618 GCF_056397525.1 Arthrobacter sp. 05L45_2
GTCCACGACTGCCGGCCACCCCTGTAATTGCAGGCAAGAGCGGAACCTAACGCGCCGCCAAACAAAGGCCCCGCACGTCGGTGACAACGTGCGGGGCCTGATGCGTTTCGTGGAAAGCGGAACCTAAAAGTCCCAGTCCTCGTCCTCAGTATTAACAGCCTTGCCAATCACATAGGACGAACCCGAGCCCGAGAAGAAGTCGTGGTTCTCGTCGGCGTTCGGCGACAGGGCCGAGAGGATCGCCGGGTTCACGTCGGTGACGGAAGCCGGGAACATGGCCTCGTAGCCAAGGTTCATCAGGGCCTTATTGGCGTTGTAGTGCAGGAACTTCTTGACGTCCTCGGCCAGGCCGACGCCGTCGTAGAGATCGTGCGTGTACTGAACCTCGTTCTCGTACAGCTCGAAGAGCAGTTCGAACGTGTAGTCCTTGATCTCCTGGCGCTTCTCCTCGGAGACCTTTTCCAAGCCCTTCTGGAACTTGTAGCCAATGTAGTAACCGTGCACTGCCTCGTCGCGGATGATGAGGCGGATCAGGTCAGCCGTGTTCGTGAGCTTTGCCCGCGAGGACCAGTACATCGGCAGGTAGAAGCCCGAGTAGAACAGGAAGCTCTCCAGCAGTGTGGAGGCGACCTTGCGCTTCAGGGGATCGTCGCCCTGGTAGTAGTCCATGACGATCTGGGCCTTCTTCTGAAGGTTCTCGTTCTCGGTGGACCAGCGGAACGCCTCGTCGATCTCCTTGGTGGAGGCCAGCGTGGAGAAGATCGAGGAGTAGCTCTTGGCGTGCACGGACTCCATGAACGCGATGTTCGTGTAGACGGCCTCTTCATGCGGGGTCAGCGCGTCCGGAATCAGCGACACGGCGCCGACGGTGCCCTGGATGGTGTCCAGCAGGGTCAGGCCCGTGAACACGCGCATGGTGAGCTGCTGCTCGGCCGGCGTCAGGGTGTTCCAGGACTGCACGTCGTTGGACAGCGGCACCTTCTCCGGCAGCCAGAAGTTGTTGACCAGGCGGTTCCAGACGTCCACGTCCTTGTCGTCCTGGATGCGGTTCCAGTTGATCGCCTCGACGTGGCTAAGCAGCTTGACCTTCTCGGTCATGTCATCCCCTCAATGTTGGGTTAGTTCTCTAAGTTAAAGCGTACGACGGCGGGCGGGCGCCCGCCGTCGTACTTACCCGCGAAGGGTTGCTACAGCATGCAGCTGACGCAGCCCTCTACCTCGGTCCCTTCCAGCGCGAGCTGGCGGAGACGGATGTAGTAGATGGTCTTGATGCCCTTCTTCCAGGCGTAGATCTGGGCCTTGTTGATGTCGCGCGTGGTGGCGGTGTCCTTGAAGAACAGGGTCAGGGACAGGCCCTGGTCCACGTGCTGGGTGGCTGCGGCGTAGGTGTCGATGACCTTCTCGTAGCCGATCTCGTACGCGTCCTGGTAGTACTCCAGGTTGTCGTTGGTCAGGTACGGCGCCGGGTAGTACACGCGGCCCAGCTTGCCTTCCTTGCGGATCTCGATCTTGGACGCCACCGGGTGGATCGAGGAGGTGGAGTTGTTGATGTAGGAGATCGAGCCGGTCGGCGGGACGGCCTGCAGGTTCTGGTTGTAGATACCGTGCTCCATGACGGAAGCCTTCAGCTCGCGCCAGTCATCCTGCGTGGGGATGTGGATGTTCTGGAACAGCTCGGCAACCTTGGCCGTCTGCGGGACCCATTCCTGCTCGGTGTACTTGTCGAAGAACTCGCCGGAGGCGTACTTGGACTTCTCGAAGCCGCCGAAGGTCTGGCCGGTCTGGATGGCCAGCAGGTTCGAGGCCCGGACAGCGTGGTACACCACCGAGTAGAAGTAGATGTTGGTGAAGTCCAAGCCCTCCTCGGAACCGTAGTGGACCCGCTCGCGGGCCAGGTAGCCGTGCAGGTTCATCTGGCCGAGGCCGATTGCGTGGCTCTGGTCATTGCCGCGGGCGATCGAGGGCACCGAGGTGATGTTGGACATGTCCGAGACCGCGGAGAGGGACCGGATGGCCGTCTCGATGGTCAGGCCGAAGTCCGGCGAGTCCATGGTCTTGGCGATGTTCAGCGAACCCAGGTTGCAGGAGATGTCCTTGCCGGTGGCGTCGTAGGACAGGTCATCGTGGTAGGTGGTGGGCTGGGAAACCTGGAGGATTTCCGAGCACAGGTTGGACATGATGATCTTGCCGTCGATCGGGTTTTCCCGGTTTACGGTGTCCTCGAACATGATGTACGGGTAGCCGGATTCGAACTGGATCTCGGCGAGGGTCTGGAAGAACTCGCGCGCCTTGATCTTGGTCTTCTTGATCCGGGAGTCGTCCACCATCTCGTAGTACTTCTCGGTGACCGAGACATCGGAGAACGGCATGCCGTAGACCTTTTCGACGTCGTACGGGGAGAAGAGGTACATGTCCTCGTCCCGCTTGGCGAGCTCGAAGGTGATGTCCGGGATCACAACGCCGAGCGAGAGGGTCTTGATGCGGATCTTCTCGTCCGCGTTCTCCCTCTTGGTGTCCAGGAACCGGTAGATGTCCGGGTGGTGCGCGTGCAGGTACACCGCGCCGGCACCCTGGCGGGCACCGAGCTGGTTGGCGTAGGAGAAGCTGTCCTCGAGGAGCTTCATCACGGGGATGACGCCGGAGGACTGGTTCTCGATCTGCTTGATGGGCGCGCCCACCTCGCGGATGTTGGTCAGCGCGAACGCCACGCCGCCGCCGCGCTTGGAGAGCTGCAGCGCGGAGTTGATGGAACGCCCGATCGACTCCATGTTGTCTTCGATGCGGAGCAGGAAGCAGGAGACCAGCTCGCCGCGCTGCTTCTTGCCGGCGTTCAGGAACGTCGGGGTGGCCGGCTGGAAGCGGCCTTCGATGACCTCGTCCACCATCTGGGTGGCGAGCTTCTCGTCGCCGCGGGCCAGGTGCAGGGCCACCATGCAGACGCGGTCCTCGTAGCGCTCCAGGAAGCGCTTTCCGTCGAACGTCTTCAGCGTGTAGGAGGTGTAGAACTTGAACGCGCCCAGGAAGGTCTCGAAGCGGAACTTCTTCTTGTAGGCGCGGTTGAAGAGCTCGCGGATGAAGTTCATCGTGTACTGGTCGAGGGTTTCCCGCTCGTAGTACTCGTTCTTGACGAGGTAGTCGAGCTTTTCCTCAAGGTCGTGGAAGAACACGGTGTTGTTGTTCACGTGCTGCAGGAAGTACTGGTGGGCGGCCTCGCGGTCAGCCTCGAACTGGATCTCGCCGTTGGCGCCGTAAAGGTTCAGCATGGCGTTCAGCTCGTGGTAGCCCAGGCCCTGATAGGCGGCGGGCAGCGCGGGCTTCTCGCCCGGAACGGTGTGCTTCTCGGTGTGCCTCTCGACGGCGGAGGGCGCCGGGGCACCCGCCGCGTCTACTGCGGTGTCTGCGACAGTCGTGTCCAAAATTCTTCCAATCCTTGTTGTACTCGGCTGACGTCTTCCGGCGTCCCCATGAGTTCGAATCGATATAGGTGCGGGACCTGGCATTTGGCGGCGATGATGTCGCCGGCCATGCAGTAGTTGTCCCCAAAGTTCGTGTTGCCCGCCCCGATCACTCCACGGAGCTGATGCCGGTTCCTCGGATCGTTCAAAAAGCGGATGACCTGCTTCGGAACGGATCCCTCTCCCCCGGTTCCGCCGTACGTGGGAACCACCAGGACAAAGGGCTCAGTCGCCAGCAGGGCCGGTTCCCTCGCGTGGAGGGGGATGCGGGCGGCGTCGATACCCAGCTTCAGGACGAAGCGTTCGGTGTTCTCTGAGGTGGAGGAGAAGTAGATGAGGTGGCTGGCCGTGGTCCGGGCGACTGCTGCCGGCGACGTGCCGGCGGTTGCCAGTGCCATGGGAGTCACCTCATCCGATGTGGTGGTGCTTTGGAGGGGCTTTCAGGCAACCGCGACGGCGGCAGCCTGTGCCAGTTCTTCGATCTTGTCCGGGCGGAATCCGGACCAGTGGTCCTGGTCCGTAACGACGACCGGAGCCTGCATGTAGCCCAGGGACTTGAGGCGATCAAGGGCCTCGGCATCCTGGGAGATGTCGACGCTCTGGTAGGCGATGCCCTTCTTGTCGAGCGCGCGGTAGGTGGCGTTGCACTGCACGCAAGCCGGCTTCGTGTACACCGTAACGGTCATGTCCTGGTCCCCTTTGTTGAAGTCTGTGGTTCGTGTCCGGTGGGGCCGACTCGGAACAGGAATCCTTATCCGTTACTGGCCTCGTTTAGCGGTCAGCGACCGCTCCGCTCGAACTGTATGTCGATACTACATGTAGTGCAAGAGTCCCGCGCGGACCCCAAGATGATGTATTACAAGTATGTCATTTAACGCACCTTTAATCCACAGCCGGGGGCCTTCAAAATGTCCGGATTTCAGCCATTTTCACGGACGAAATCCACACCCTGTGGAGTAGTTAGCCACAATTAACCCTCCCGCGTGTCGCGCACTGGACGGCGTGTCGCGGTACTCCCGCCAGAGGCTCCAACGTGGCACATGGCACTGCATGTAGTGCCTAACGGCACAAGGGCGACGACGACGCCGGGCGGCCGGTCCCGCGAACGGCCTACGGGCGGCCTGCAGGCTGCCTGCGGGCGGCTACTCCGCCGGGCGGAGGGAGGTGATGGTCTGCCGGATCTCTTCGTACTCTTCGGTCCCGGTGTACGCCTCCGGGGTATCGACGTTGGGTGTGTCACCGGGGATCGCGGCAAGCGGATCGTAGACACCGCTGAAGGCCGCCACACCGGGCGGCCAGGTGAAGAACTGGAAGATCGGACACGCGCTCGGTCCGGTTGGCAGCGGCGCTGAGGTAATGCCGTAGGACAGCGACGCCGGCCGCGACGGGTACGCCGCCTGGTCGTCCCGGCCCTCAAAGACAAACATGGGTGCGGTCCCCTTTTGCTCCAGGGCCGGCACCTCCCCCGAGTCCATCAGGGCATAGGGATACTTCGCGGGGCAATCGGCTTTGAGGATGATGTTGGTCCGCAGCGTCGCCACGGACTTTCCGGCGGCGGTGAGGACTTCGACAAAGATTCCGCCCGGCGCCGCCTCACGCGCCCTGTCCTTGACGGTCCAGGTGGACGGGTAGTCGAACATCAGCTTGCCGTCTGGCGTCGTATAAGTCTTCCATTCGAGCTGCGCGGACGCCCGCGGCGACGCCTTCGCCGGTTTGGGCGCCGGCTTTGAGGTGGCGGGTGTGGTCACACCGGCGGAGGTTCCCGGATCCACCGGCAGGCTGCTGGGCGACGAGCAGGCGGTCAGCAGTGCAGCAACAAAGACTGCGGCAGAAACTCTCCTGCTGGCTGGACCGGACCGGCTCATGGCGCCCTCCCCTCCCGGGTGCAAGTACTCCGCCTATTCTGGTCCATCCCCACCGGGACAGTAGGGTCTTTGGGCCTCCGGCCGGGAATCGGCCGGCCTCATCCAGCCTCCGTGTATCCACACGGCAGGGAACACGGCAGCGGGGACCGGCGACGAGTCGCCGGTCCCCGCTGAAGCTTCCGATCTCAGCCGGACGCTCAATGGTGCGTGGATTACCGCTTCAGGAGCGTGTTGCCGTAACCGGCGTCGCACTTGCCGTCGTGGATGACGCCCGCACCCGGGGCCACAGCGTAGTTGCTGGCCGGGTTGAAGACGGCGGTGCGCATGTTGGTGACCTGGCTGGCGCAGGCGTCTGCCCCGTCAGAGCTCATGCTCTGACCGCCGATCCACATGTCGATCCAAATGGTGGAGTTGGTGCCGCCGGCGTTCACGCCTTGGTGGCAGGGGCCGCCCTGCGGATCGTTCCCGTCGCCGCAGCTGTCCTCAACGATGAAGTAGCGGCGCACGTCCGGAAGGTAGATGCGCGTGCCGGCCGGGAAGTCCAACACGTCCTTGCCGGAAGCGGTGGAGTGGCCCACGGCGATGGTGATGGGGTCGTTGTACGTCCCGGCGCCGCCAGCCGACTGGTGCAGGATCGGGTGGCTGATCGTGGCGGAGCCCACGGGGGTGTTGTCGTACCAGGTGTACGCSGTCGTGTACGTGGTGTTCACGACCCGCTCGGAGGACGACGCCGGCACCACGGGAGCCGGGGCCGGCTTCGGGGCCGCCGGAACCACGGCGTGGACCGCGGGGGCGGGTGCAGCGGGCACAGCTGCGGCCTTCTGCGCGGCGGCCTGCGCCTGGGCAGCAGCCTTCTGCGCAGCGGCAGCAGCCACTGCCTTGGCCTTCTTGGCGGCAACGGCGGCGGCCTTGGCCTTCTCGGCGGCGGCACGCTGCGAGGCGCCGACCTCGGGATTCGTCTTCTCCGGCGAGGCGCTGGAGGTGGCCTGAACGCCGGCTGCGGCCGACTCCGAGGATTGAGCGGATGAGTTTGAGGCGCCGGCTCCCGCGCCGCACGCCGAGGTGGCGAGGAGGACGGAGAGCATGCCGGCAGCCAGCAGATAGTTTCTGCGCATGGAAAATAAAGCCTATTCATGGGAGTGCGGAATCGGGAAAGCCCTCTGGAAGCCTCGCCCGGAATCGGTCACGGTCTGCGGAGCGCAGGGGCGCTGCCGCCGCGGGACTTATCACACGCAAGAGCATTCAAAACACTCCGACAGGCATGTGGGCCAACCGGTGACCTAAACGTTACCTTGTCCCGGCCGGGGTGGCTAATCGTGGGAAATCCCACACCTCAGCCGGACGGCGTCGTCGTGGTCGACGTCGTGAAGAGCTGGTTGCCGTAGCCGCTGTCGCATTTGCCGTCGTGGATGATTCCCGCTCCGGGCGCCACCACCAGGTTGGCCGCGGGGTTAAAGACGGCAACCCGCACGCCGGTCACCTGGTCCGCGCACCGCTTGGTGAACGACTCTCCGGCACCTTGGCCACCGATCCAAATGTCAACCCACCTGGCGGCACCCCTGTGCCTGGAAGCGGTGGCATGGCACGGCCCGGCTTCGGGAGTCGGTCCGTCCCCGCAGGTGTCTTCGACAATGAAGTAGCGGCGGACGTCAGGAAGATAGATCCGGGTCCCCGCCGGGAAATCCAGGACGTCCCGTCCCGTTGCGAGGGAATGCCCGACGGCGATGGTCACCGGGTCCGCGTAGCTCCCGGTCCCGCCGGCTTTCCGGTGCAGCACCGGGTGGCTGATGTCCGGCGAACCCTCGGGGGTGTTGTCGTACCAGGTGTAGGCCGTGATGTAGGTGTCCGGAACCGCCGTCCGCGCAACGGGCAGAGCCGACGCCGGCGGGGCGGGTGGGGCGGGCGGTACCGGGGGCGCACTCTCACAGGCAGCGGCCACAAGGAGGATTGACAGCGCGGCAGCCAGCAGTCCGGTTTCCCTGCGCATTGGTCATCCGCCTCCACTCAGTCGGGCCCGTAGGTTGAACGCTACCCCTGCCTCCGCGATGGCGATAGCACCAATTCCGCGGGCCTGGAAAGTCAACCGCGCGTGTCCGCCCGGCTGCCGCGGCGCGCCCCCAAAAACCGGTTATCAGACGGCGTACTTGGTGCCGGAAAACAAGTAGAACCGGCCAAAAAACGCGAGTGTTACCCACGCGTGTGTGACCCCATAGGGCGCTCCTAACCTCAAAAGACAAGGGGGCCCGCCATAGGCCGGCGGCCCGTAGGGCTTCAGGGGAGAGATCAAACGAGCGCCGGTTTCTTCTCATGGAAATCGATCGCCAGGCCCGGGTTGGATCCCCGGCCACCAGCGGTGGCGCTCACGCCCTGGCCCAGGCCAGGACTTCAGCAAACGATTCCATGGCGAGGCAATCCATGACGAAATCATCCCCTGTTTCCGGCACAGCACCAGTCTTCTTTGACCCCAGCGGGAAAAGGTGGCGGCGGGTTCTTGCTGCCCTCGTTGCGAGCATCCTTTTGATTGCCCTGTCCATTGTCTGGATCCTGCCGGCCGCCAGCGCTCCGGTCTGGAACGTGCAGGAAAACCAGGCCGCCGATTATCCGCGGAAGCTGCTCTCCAGCCAGGACCTCCGGAACATTCCCAGGATTGGTCCCGAGGGGGGCTTTGCCTTTGACCGCATTGCCCTTATTGAACGGAAGAACGGCAAGGTCTACCTGAAGGATCCCTTCAGCAGCACCATCTGGCGGGAGGCTACTGCGGACGAAATCGACCTGATCGGCAACAGCAAGTACGCCATGGAAACTTTCGGCAAGCCGGCGGACCACACCCTGATGCTGACCTTTGATGACGGGCCGGATCCGCGCAACACGCCGCAAATCCTGGACCTGCTCTCCCGCGAAGGAGTGCCGGCCACGTTCTTTTCCGTCGGTGACAACATCGTCAAATTCCCGGATATCTTCAGCCGTATGGTCAAGGAAGGCCATATGGTGGGCAACCACACAATGTCCCACATTGATTTCTGGGCCCACGATGACGCCTTCAACCGCCAGCAAATCATTGGCGCGGACCGGGTGATGCGCGCCGCGGACAACTACGCGACGCGGTTGTTCAGGATCCCCACCGGCGACCCGGGAAACAATTCGCTCGCCCTGCTTCAGGCCCAGCAACTGGGGTACCTGCACATCAATATGGATTTCGATACGAGGGACTGGTCCTATCCCCCCGGCGTGCCGATCAAACCCCAGAAACTGGATGGCCAGGGCCATATTGTCCTGGTGCATGACGGCGGCGGCGATC
>NZ_JBFTNO010000140.1:0-8583 GCF_056397525.1 Arthrobacter sp. 05L45_2
ATTCCACCCTGGACCGCGTCGCCGACGGTGCGCTCTTCGCCGGCGTCGCCATCWGGTTCTTCACCGGCGGCGCCGATACCCCCATCGCCATCGCCGCCGTCGTCTGCCTGGTGCTGGGCATGGTGGTGTCCTACGCGCGGGCCAAGGCGGAGGCGCTCGGCTACCACGCGAACGTTGGGATCGCAGAGCGGGCCGAACGGCTGGTCTCGGTGCTGGTAGTCACCGGTTTTACGGGTCTCGGCCTGCCCACGGTGGTCCTTCTCGCCACCCTCTGCCTGCTGGCCGTGGCCAGCTTCGTGACCATTGTGCAGCGGATCGCCGCCGTGCACCGCCAGTCCGTCGACGAGATCGAGGGAACGGCCAGCGAACAGGCCGCCTGAACACCGTAACCGGAATACAACCGGGCCCCGGCGGGGGACTAGTATTAGCCTTACCGGCCAATGGTTCCCGGTAATCCGGTGTGTGCGAGCCGGTGTACGCCAGATTGTCATCTGCGTGCCGCCCGTGCCCCGGCGAGGTCATCTATCTACCCATAGGGGTTTTTGTGTCTACACCTGATGTAAGCARCGAAGCCGGCGCGTCCGCCAAGAACGTWACGGGCAGCAGCCGCGTCAAGCGCGGCATGGCGGAGATGCTCAAGGGCGGCGTCATCATGGACGTCGTCAACGTCGAGCAGGCCCTCATCGCCGAGGATGCCGGCGCCGTTGCCGTCATGGCGCTCGAGCGCGTTCCCGCCGATATCCGCGCCCAGGGCGGCG
Source organism: Arthrobacter sp. 05L45_2 (assembly GCF_056397525.1). Lineage (NCBI taxonomy): Bacteria > Bacillati > Actinomycetota > Actinomycetes > Micrococcales > Micrococcaceae > Arthrobacter > Arthrobacter sp. 05L45_2. Next base: position 759 of record NZ_JBFTNO010000140.1, read on the forward strand.
TGTCCCGCATGAGCGACCCGGACATGATCGACAAGATCATCGACGCCGTGTCCGTCCCCGTGATGGCCAAGGCCCGGATCGGCCACTTCGTCGAAGCCCAGGTCCTGCAGTCCCTCGGAGTCGACTACATCGACGAGTCCGAGGTCCTGACCCCGGCCGACTACACCAACCACATCGACAAGTGGAACTTCACCGTCCCGTTCGTCTGCGGTGCCACCAACCTCGGTGAGGCGTTGCGCCGCATCAACGAGGGCGCGGCCATGATCCGCTCCAAGGGTGAGGCCGGCACCGGAGACGTCTCCAACGCCACCACCCACATGCGCCAGATCCGCGCCGAGATCCTGAAGCTGGCCGCCCTGCCCGAGGACGAACTCTACGTCGCCGCCAAGGAACTGCAGGCCCCGTACGAACTGGTCAAGGAAGTTGCCTCCACCGGCAAGCTCCCGGTCGTGCTGTTCACCGCCGGGGGCATCGCCACCCCGGCTGACGCCGCCATGATGATGCAGCTTGGCGCCGACGGTGTCTTCGTCGGCTCCGGCATCTTCAAGTCCGGCAACCCGGCCCAGCGCGCCGCCGCCGTCGTGAAGGCCACCACCTTCTTCGACGACCCGGACGTTATCGCCAAGGCCTCCCGCGGCCTGGGCGAAGCCATGGTCGGGATCAACGTCGACGAGATCCCGCAGCCGCACCGCCTCGCCGAGCGCGGCTGGTAACTCGCGCTAATGAGGGCGCCGGACGGCGCTGATCCTCGGCGTGCTATTCCCCGCGCCTTGTTGGCAGCTAAGCGGCAGCCCGGGGCGCGGGGCCCCTTTTACGCACGCTGCCGGATCACACCGCCCGGGGCCTTGCGCTTTTGATGAGTACGACGGCGGCGGGTCACCTTATTTGGGTGGCCCGCCGCCGTCGTTTCCTCTTAAGGGACCTACTCGAGGCCGCGGCGCTTGAGCAGAGGTTCCAGCTGGGCGTCCCGGCCGCGGAATGCACGGAAGGACTCCAGCGGGTCCCGGCTGTTGCCGCGGGAGAGGAGTTCGGCGCGGAAGAAGTCACCGTTCGCCCGGGTCAGCCCGCCGTTGGCCTTGAACCACTCCACGGTTTCGGCGTCGAGGACTTCGCTCCAGATGTAGGAGTAGTACCCGGCCGCGTACCAGCCGCCGGCGAAGATGTGCTGGAAGTAGCCGGTCCGGTAGCGGGGCGGGATCAGGCTGTGCGCCACCCCGGCCGCGGCGAGGGCCTTCGCTTCGAACTCCAGCGCGTCGTCGGGAATCTCCGAGCCGTCGAGCACATGCCAGGCAAGGTCCAGCAGGGCCGCGCCCAGGTACTCCGTGGTGCCAAACCCCTCGCCCCACAGGGCGGCCTCGTTGAGCTTGTCCACCGCTTCCTTCGGGAGCGGCTCGCCGGTGGCGTGGTGCCGGGCGTAGTTGGCGAGCACCTCCGGCCACATGATCCACATTTCGTTGACCTGGGACGGGTACTCGACGAAGTCGCGCGGCACGGAGGTGCCGGCGAACCGCGGGTAGGTGACCGAGGAGAACAGGCCATGCAGGGCGTGCCCGAACTCGTGGAACGTAGTCCGGAGCTCGTCCAGCGTCAGCAGGGTGGGTTCCCCGGCGGGCGGCTTGGAGATGTTCAGGTTGTTGATCACCACYGGCCGGGTATTCAGCAGTCCGGACTGCTCCACCAGCGAGTTCATCCACGCCCCGCCGCGTTTGGAATCCCGGGTGTAGTAGTCGCCCAGGAACAGCCCGAGGTCGGTGCCGTCGGCGTTTTTCACTTCCCAGACCCGGACATCCGGGTGGTAGCCGGCAAGGTCGGTGCGCTCGTGGAACGTGATGCCGTACAGGGCGTTGGCGGCGAAGAACACCCCGTCGCGGAGCACCCGGTCCAGCTCGAAGTACGGCCGCAGGGCCTGTTCGTCCACGGAATACCGCTCGCGTTTGACCTTCGCCGAGTAGTACGCCCAGTCCCAGGCCTCCAGCGGGTGGCCGGCGACCTCTGCCAGGGCCTCGGCCTCGGCGTCGGCGTTCCGGACAGCGGCCGGGGCCAGCCGGTTCATCATGGCCTGCACCGCTTCGAAGTCCGGGGCGGTCTGCTGGTCGACGCTGAGCTCGGCAAAGTTCGCGAACCCGAGCAGCGCCGCCTTCTCGGCACGGAGCCGGACCATGTCCTTGACCAGATCCAGCACGTCCAGGCTGCCGCCGCCCGTGCCGCGGCTGACGGAAGCCTCGAACAGCCGGCGCCGCACATCACGGTTCTCGAGCGCGGCCAGTGCCGGCTGGTTGCTCGGCTGGATCAGGGTGAGCAGGAACTTCCCCTCGTGGCCCGCGGTCCGGGCGGCCTCGGCGGCGCTGGCGACGTCGTCGGCGGGAAGCCCGGCGAGGTCGGCGGCGTCATCGAGCAGCAGCGAGGCTGACTTCATGCCCTCCTTCACGCGTTGGCCGAACTCGGTGCCAAGCGTGGACAGCTCGGCGTTGATCGCCTTCAACCGCTCCTGGCCGGCGTCGTCGAGCTGGATGCCCGACTGGCGGAACTCCTTGAGGTATTCGGTCACCAGCCGGCCCGATTCGGCGTCAAGCCGGTCGGTATTGATCGCAGCGAAACGCTCGAACAGCCCCCGGTTCAAATAGACTGCGTCCTGGTGCGCCGAGAACGCGGGGGAGAGCTGCGTCTCAAGATCCCGGATGGCGTCCGAGGCATCCGCGGAGACCAGCGTGAAGAACGACGCCGCCGCACGCTGCAGGAGCTGTCCGGAGCGCTCCATGGCCAGCGCGGTGTTTTCGAAGGTCGCCGGTTCCGGGTCGTCCACGATCGCCTGGATTTCGGCCAAATGTTCGGCCAGGCCCGYTTCGACGGCTTCGGAGTAATGCCGGACCTCGATGTCCGCGAAAGGCGGCAGTCCGTAGGGCAAGGGGCTGGGGCTCAGCAAGGGGTTGGTCATGAAATAACTCTTTCATGTACGGCGCCGGTTCTCAATGGAGTGCTGCGCGTGTTGTGATCCCGGCCACCGTACGATGGCGGAATGCATATCATCACCACCGGGCTGCGCGGGCGGCTGCTGGCCGGATCTGCAGCGCTTGCGCTGACGGCCACCCTGGCCTCCTGCGGACTTGTGGCCCGCCCGGACGCCAACTCCGCGCCGTCGTCGTCCGGCACCTCAGCAGGCGCGCCCGCCGGTGCCTCCGCCGGTACATCCGCGGGCTCCAGCCCCGGCAGCACAGCTTCGGCGCCGGGCACACAAGGACCGTCCACGCCCGCTCCCACGCCGACCCCCGGAAAGGGGCCCGCCTGCGCGGCCGTCCGCTGCACCTCGGTGCTGATGACCGGAGACATGCTGGTCCACGCCCAGCTGTGGGAACAGGCGCGCGCGGACGCCCTGGCCGCCGGCTCCAAGGGCCTCGACTTCGGCCCACTCCTGGCCGGCCAGCGCAGATACATAGAAAAGAGCGACCTCGCCATCTGCCACCAGGAGACGCCGGTGTCCACGCCCACCGGCCCGTTCTCCGCCTACCCGTCGTTCAACGTTCCGCCGCAGATCATCACCGCTGCCCAGCAGGTGGGGTATCAGGCCTGCACCACGGCCAGCAACCACACCATCGATCAAGGCACCAAGGGCCTGGTCCGGACTCTGGACGCCCTCGACGCCGCGGGCCTCCAGCACACCGGGTCCTACCGCAGCGAAGCCGATTCCCGCGGCATCATGATCATTCCTACCGCCGCCGCAAACATCGCCGTGATCGAAGGGGCCTACGGGCTGAACGGCCAGACCCCGGRGTTCGCGTGGCAGGTGGACATGCTCAATCCTGCCGCGATGATTGCCAAAGCCAAGAAAGCGCGGGCGCTGGGGGCGGACATTGTCCTCGGGGTGATGCACGCGGGGGATGAGTATGCCAGCGTGCCGAACGCGGAACAGCGCAGCGTGGCACACGCCCTGGTGGACAGCGGCCAGTTCACCATGATCTACGGCCACCACACCCACTCGGTCCTCCCCATCGAACGGTACAAGGGGACCTGGATTGCCTACGGGCTTGGGAACGGCGTAACGGAACTTTCACCCTGGTACGTGGTGAACAACGAAGGGCTGCTGCTGCGCGCACAGTTCAGCCAGGACGACGCCGGTAAGTGGTCCGCGTCGGACCTCGCCTGGGCGCCGTCTGTCATTGTCCGCAGCCCCTACCGCTGGTGCTCTGTGGCCTCCGACGCCCCGCAGGGTCCCTGTGCCGGCGCCGCGGCGGACGCGGCCACCCGGCTGCGGACCCGTACCGTGGTGGAATCGATGGGCGCCGCCGCCGCGGGCGCCCACGAACTCCTGATCACCAAGGAACGCTAGGGGTGGCCGCGCCGCTGCCCGCAACCGTCCACCTGTTGTGCGGCCTGAATGGTGCCGGAAAAACAACCCTGGCGGGCGAACTCCAGGCATCCCTTCCCGCAGTCCGGTACAGCCTGGATGACTGGATGCTCCGGCTCTACCCGGAACTGCACTACGCAACAGGCGAGTATGGCCGCCGGGCGGAGGCCTGCAAACTCCTGATATGGGATACAGCCCGGCAGGTCCTGGAGGCCGGTACCGACGTCGTCCTCGACTGGAACCAGTGGAGCCGCGCCCGGCGGGCGGAGTGGCGGGACCGGGCCACGGGCGCCGGTTTCGCCGTTCTCCTGCACCACGTCCGGACTCCGCTACACACAGCCATAGAGCGCACGCGGCTCCGGACGTTGGCCGGAGAGCCGAACTCGCACCCGTTGGACGAAGCTGGTGTCCGGCACCTGGCGGGCATCTTCGAGGACCCCGAGGCCTCGGAAGGCTTGCCGGTAGTCACCGTGTCCACCTAACGACGGCGGGACTTGGGACTGCGGCCGGCCGCCAACAGGCGCCGCCCGTCAGCGCGGCGGGCGCTCCGAAACCGCGCGGACCATAAAGACGCTGTGCGGGTCCAGGACGTAGTCCGCGAATGGGGGGCAAACGGTGAACCCGTGACGTTCGTAGAGCCTGCGGGCCGGGGCGAAGAACTCCTGCGACCCGGTCTCAAGGAACAGCCGCTGGTAACCACGCCGCGCCGCCTCGTCCAGGATCCCGGCGAGCAGAAGCGAAGCCACACCGCGGCCGCGGGCGTGGTTGGCCGTGCGCATCGACTTGATCTCACCTTCGGCGGTCCCGAGTTCCTTCAAAGCCCCGCAGCCAAGGAGACGGCCGCCGTCCGGGCCGCCGTCGTCGCGAGCAGTCCAGAAGGCGATGTCCGGACCGGCCAAAGCCTCCGGGTCGAGGGCGTGGACACTCTCGGCCGGTGATGTGGCGGCCATGTCGGCGAGGTGCTCTGCCAGCAGGTTCAGCACGTCCGGCCGTGCCGGGGTGTCGCGCGCGATGGTGATCATGCACGGGCCTCGGGCGCCGGGATTGAAGCTACCCGTAGCATCCTGGGGACGTCCCGGTCAGCGCGGCCGGCGGGCTGCGTGCTCGCGTGCCTGCACGGCGTAGGTGTCATCGGGGGTGCCTGGAACGAAGCTGCCAAACTTCCGCTCCGCCGCAGTCTTGATCAGGAAGTCGGCCAGCGCAGGGTTCTTCGGCAGCAGCGACCCGTGGAGGTAGCTGGCGACGATGTTGCGGTAGCGGGCGCCTTCCTGGCCGTCGCTGCTGTTGTTGCCAGTGCCCTTCGCCGTGGTCCCCAGCGGTGTCACGCCCGGTCCCAGCGTCGTCTGGCCGCTGTGGTTTTCGTACCCCAGCACCGTGCCGAACTCCGGCGAGGACACCGCGACGTTGCCGATCAGCCGCTCGTCGGTGCCGTGGGTCTCGACGTCGAGGACGCCGATTCCGGGGATGACGGAGCCGGTCCTGGTCTTAAAGAACTTGCCGAACAGCTGGTAGAGCCCGCAGATGACCAGCATGGGCATCCCGTCCTCGGCCAGTTCCTTCAGGGTGGTTTCACGCGACAGAAGGTCGTCCTGGATGACCAGCTGGCCGCTGTCCTGGCCGCCGCCGCCCACGATCAGGTCCACATCGGCGGGAAACTCGTCACCGACGTTGTATTCGAGCAGTTCCGGGGTGTAACCGTGCCAGCGCAGCCGCTGGGCGAGGACCAGGGCGTTGCCCCAGTCGCCGTAGATGTTCATGTCCCGCGGGTAAAGCTGGAGGACGCGGATGGTGCCCTTGTCCGGGCCGGCCGGGTCCTCGGGCGGCAGGACATGCCCGAAGGAGAGTCCGTGCTGGGCGTCGGCGGGTGCCGGGGTCATGAGACCACCTCCACTGTGGTGATTTTGGACAGCTCGCGGCGGATGGCCAGCATGGCGGTGTAGGTGCAGAAGATCCGCTTTGGCTGGTCCTTCGCGCCGCGGATGAAAGCTGCCAGCGCCGGGGCAATGTCGGTGTCCACAGCGCCGATCGCAACGTCGTCGTACTGCAGCCGCAGGGCCATGTCGTAGGCGCGGGAGCCGGAGAGCTGGTCCACGCCGGCATCGCGCAGGGTGTCGAATTCGACGTCCCAGAGCCAGGACATGTCGCGGCCGTCGGCGTAGTTGTCGTTGATGGCGATCATGGTGGCGTAGCCGGCGGCCGGGAACGACTTCAGGCCCAGCCGGAATCCGCTGGGGTTCTTGACGAGGACCAGTTCCAGCGGGAGGCCGTCGACCACCAGGGATTCACCGCGCCCGAAGGCCGGAGCGACGTTGGCCAGCGCCGTCAGCAGTCCGGCCTGGTCGGTACCCGTGCCGCGGACGGCCGTGACCGCACGGGCCAGGGTCAGCGCGGCGGCGGCGTTGAAGATGTTGTACACGCCTCGCAGCTTCATGCCGGTGCTGACAATCTCGCCGTCGTACTCGAAGTCGGCGTCGCTGGCACCCACGCGGCGGAGCACGACGTCGGCATCCGGCTTGGCGGGTGCCGGCGGCACCGGGCTGCCCGGCGCGGCCCGCATTTCGTCGTCGTTGGGGAAGGTGCTGAGCAGTGAATGGTCCAGGCCGAAGTAGCGCACTTCAGGGCCGCCGTGGCCGGCCTGGGGGAGCGCGTCCGCGATCCGGGCGACGCGGGGGTCCTCACGGTTCAGGACGACGGTTCCGGTGGTTTTGGCGGCGATGTGCTGGAGCAGTTCCGCCGTCTTGTCGATTTCGCCGAATCGGTCCAGCTGGTCGCGAAGGACGTTCAGCAGCAGGCAATACCGCGGCGGGACCCTGTTGACGAAGTGCACGGCGTGGGCCTCGTCGAGTTCCAGGACGGCGACGTCGGCATCCAGCCGGCCGCGCCAGTCCACCTCGCCGAGCAGTGCTGCCGCAACGCCACGGGTGAAGTTGCTGCCGGTTCGGTTGGTGAAGACCTTCAGGCCCTGGCTCTCCAGGAGTTCGACGACCATCTTGGTGGTAGTGGTCTTGCCGTTGGTGCCGCTGACGACGGCGACCCCCAGCGGAAGGGTGGAGAGCGTCCGTTGCATAAACCCAGGGTCGATTTTCTCAACCACCAGGCCGGGGAGGGCAGAGCCTCCGCCCCGGAGCCGGGAAACCCGGCGAACGAACTTGCCGAGCGGAACGCTGAAGTAGAGCATGCTTTGTAATATATCCCAGCGGCGGCATGGAACCGGGTCCTGCGGTGCGCCCCGGTGCGGCCCCGAGCACTATGCTGGCAGGATGACCACCCCCCACTCTTCGCCTGGCTCCCGCGTGGGATCCGGCCTGCGGATTGGCGTCCTGGCCCTCCAGGGCGACTTCCGGGAACATCTCCACGCCGTTGAAGCCGCCGGCGCTGCCGGCACCGCCGTCCGCCGCCCCACCGAACTCGACGGCCTGGACGGCCTCATCATTCCAGGCGGCGAATCGACCACCATCGACAAGCTTTCGCGGATGTTCGACC
>NZ_JBFTNO010000141.1:0-8387 GCF_056397525.1 Arthrobacter sp. 05L45_2
CCTGATTATGTTCACGGCCGGAAACCTGCTTCCCCCGCAGGTCCTCGCCGCGCCCCTGTTCGAGATGTTCAAGCTGCTGCCGCTTCCCTACAGCGTCAGCGACTCGGGGAGCCTGCTCAACACCTACATCAGCGTGATCGCCGTGGACACCGCGTTCCAGATCGGCTTCGTGACCTTCGTCCTCTCGAACTACATGAAGGCCCTCTCCCCCGAGCTCACCGAGGCTGCGCTGGTTGACGGGGCCGGGATCTGGCGCCAGTACTGGGACATCATCCTGCCCCTCTGCCGTCCCGCCCTGGCCGCCATGGGAACACTCGAAGTCATCTTCATCTACAACGACTTCTTCTGGCCGCTGCTCTTCCTGCAGAGCGGGGACCGCCTCCCCCTCACCACGGCCGTCAACAACCTCCAGGGCCAGTTCCTTTCCAACTACAACCTCATCGCGGCCGGCGCCATGATCACGGCCATCCCGGCCCTGGTGATCTACCTCCTGCTCCAGCGACACTTCGTGGCCGGCCTGACCCTCGGCTCCAGCAAAGGATAATTGTGGACAACAGCACCAAGCAGACCGACGCCGCCATGGACTACATCACCGCCCGCCTCGGCTCGGAAGGCTCCCCCATGCTCGCCTTCGGCGGGGACTACAACCCCGAGCAGTGGCCCGAGGAAACGTGGGAGGAAGATGTCCGGCTGATGCGGGAGGCCGGCGTCAACCTGGTCAGCGTGGGCATCTTCAGCTGGTCGCTGCTGGAACCGTCCGAGGGCGTCTACGAGTTCGGCTGGCTGGACCGGGTCCTGGACCTGCTGCACGCCAACGGCATCCGGGTGGACCTGGCGAACGCCACCGCATCGCCGCCGCCGTGGTTCAGCCACAAATACCCGGAATCACTGCCGGTCACTGCCGACGGCGTCCGCCACAGCTACGGTTCGCGGCAGGCCTTCGCGGCTTCCAGCCCCGACTACCGCCGGGCGGCCGCCGCGCTGACCGAGCAGATCGCCGTCCGCTACAAGGACCACCCCGCCGTCGTGATGTGGCACGTCCATAACGAATACGGCTGCCACAACCAGCCGGACTTCTCCGACGGCGCCGCTGCGGGTTTCCGGCGCTGGCTCGAGGCCCGCTACGGCAGCCTCGACGCGCTCAATGCCGCCTGGGGCACCGCCTTCTGGTCGCAGCGCTACTCGGCCTGGGAGGAGATCCTGCCGCCGCGGACCTCCGGGACCTGGGTGAACCCCACCCAGCAGCTGGACTTCGCCCGCTACTCCTCCGATGAGTTGCTCGAATGCTACAAGGCCGAGGCCGCCATCCTCCGCTCGCACTCGGGCCACCCGGTCACCACCAACTTTATGGGCTTCAACATGGGCCTGCACCAGCCGGTGGACTACTGGCGCTGGTCCGAGGAAATGGATGTGGTGTCCAACGACCACTACCTGATTGCCGAGGACCCGCGGAACTACCAGGAGCTGGCCGCCACCGCGGACCTCACCCGCGGCTGGGCCAACGGCAAGCCGTGGCTGCTGATGGAGCACTCCACCTCCGCCGTCAACTGGCAGCCCCGCAACATCGCCAAGGCGCCCGGCGAGATGCTCCGCAATTCCATGCAGCACGTGGCCCGCGGGGCCGACGGCGCGCTGTTCTTCCAGTGGCGGGCCTCCCGGGCCGGCGCCGAGAAGTTCCACTCCGGGCTGCTGCCGCACGCCGGCACCGACACCAAGGTCTGGCGTGAAGTGGTCCAGCTCGGGCAGGCGCTGCGCAGCCTGGCCGAGATCGCCGGGTCCGTGGCGACCGGCGCCTCCGGCCAAGTGGACGTCGCCATCCTGCACGACACCGACGCCCGGTGGGCCTCGGAACTGGACTCGCACCCCAGCGTGGACGCTTCCAACATCGCCGAAACCCGCCGCTGGCACGACGCCTTCTACCGCGCCGGCATCCCCACGGACTTCCGGCAGGGCACCGACGACCTCTCCGGCTACCGCCTGGTGGTCGCCCCGATGCAGTACCTGGTCAGCGATGCCGGGGCCGCGAACCTGGACGCTTACGTCCGCGCCGGCGGCCACCTGATAGTGACGTACTTCTCAGGTATCGTGGACGAAAATGACCACATCAGGCTTGGCAGCTACCCCGGCGCGTTCAGCGCACTGCTCGGCGTCCGGATGGAAGAGTTCTTCCCGCTCCGGGAAGGCGAGAATGTCCGGCTCACCGGTTACGGCGCCGGCACCTGCTGGAACGAGCTCGGGCAGGCCACCACCGCCGAGGTCCTCGCCGCCGTGGACGAGGGACCGGCCGCCGGTTCCCCCGCCGTGACCCGCAACTCTGCCGGAAGCGGCCGCGCCTACTACGTCGCGACCTCGCTCGCGCCGGAGGGGCTGGGCGAGTTGCTCAGCACCGTCTGCGCGGACGCAGGGGTGGAACCACTCGTTCCGGACCTGCCGGAGAACGTCGAGGTGGCCCGGCGCAGCAAGGACGGGACCGACTGGACGTTCTGCATCAACCACGGGAGCGCCGACGTCCGGCTCCCGCTGGCCGGCGTCGACGTGCTCACCGGCACCGAGCTCGACGGCGGTCTCGGCCTCGCGGCCGGAGCAGTCGCCGTCGTCCGCTCAGCGGCCGCCGGGCTCGCCGGCACGGCCGCAGCCCACTCACACCAGCCAAGCCTGCCAACCCCCTCAAACCTGTAAGGACCCCAGATGCTCGCCGCAGCCCGTCATTCAGYCATCCTCGCCGAGGTCCAGCGCGAACGGATCGTCCGTGTCGCCGATCTCGCCAAGATGCTGGGCGTCTCGCTGATGACGGTACGGCGGGACATCGAGGCCCTGGACGCGTCCGGCGCCGTGGAGAAAATCCACGGCGGGGCCAAGCTGCCGGGCGGGGCCAGCACCCACGAGCCGGGCTTCGAGCTGAAGGTGACCCAGCTTAAGGACGAGAAAATGGCCATCGCGCAGGAGGCAGCGGCCCAGGTGCGGGAGGGGATGGCGGTGGGCCTCAGCGCGGGCACCACCACGTGGGCGCTCGCCCAGCTGCTCTCCGCCGGCCCGCGGATCACGGTGGTGACCAACTCGGTGCGGATTGCCGACGTCTTCCACCAAAGCTCCTCGCCGTCCACCGTGATCCTGACCGGCGGCGAGCGCACCCCGTCCGATGCCCTGGTGGGCCCGCTGGCCACATCCTCGCTGAAACAACTGCACCTGGACGTCCTGTTCCTCGGCGTCCACGGCGTCGACCCCGACGCCGGCTTCACCACCCCGAACGTGCTGGAGGCCGAAACCGACCGGGCCTTCGTCGCCGCGGCCCGCCGGGTGGTGGTCCTGGCCGACCACACGAAGTGGGGCACCCTGGGCATCAGCACCATCGCCGCGCTCGAGGACGCGGACGAACTCATCAGCGACGACCGGCTGGGCAGCGAGGCCAGGCGCGTCCTCGGCGAGCGCGTCGGCCGGCTGCGCCTGGCCCCCACCGAGGCCGCGGCCAGCGCCGCCGCCGGCTGACCCAACCAGCACGCACCACCCACCCGACCTGACAACGCCTGGAGCTGCAGTGAATAACCCGGACCTGAACCTTGCCCCGGCACCCCTCGCCGGAGGAACCGACACACCGCCGGCTCCCCTCTACCTGCGGCGCTCCGGCACGGCGCTCCTCATCGACTTCAGCACCGGCGAACCCGCCCTGCTGCACTTCGGCGCCGACCTCGGCCCCGACCTGCCGGACCTAGCGCTGCTGCGGGACCCCGTCCCGCACTCGGCCCTGGACACCCCGGTGACCCTGGGCCTGGTTCCGCAGGCGTCCTCCGGCTGGCGCGGCCGGCCCGGACTCCGCGGCCACCGCGACGGGCGTGCGTTCTCCTCCCGGCTCCGGCTGGTATCCGTTGCCGAGGGCGGCACCGGCTCCGCGGTCATCACCCAGGCCGACCCGGACGCCGGCATCACGGTCCATACCGAGCTCCGGATCAACGACGGCGGCCTCCTCCAGCTCCGCCACTCGCTGACCAACGACGGCCCGGACCCCTACACCGTCGAGGAACTGGCGGCCGTTCTGCCCGTAGGCCGCGCCGCGACCGAGGTCCTGGACCTGACCGGCCGCTGGTGCCGCGAATCCCACCCCCAGCGGCTGCCCCTTAACCAGGGCACCTGGGTCCGCTCCGGCCGGCACGGCAGGACCGGCCACGATGCCTCACTCCTGCTTGCCGCCGGCACCCCCGGCTTCGGATACCGGCACGGGCAGGTCTGGGCCGTCCACCTCGGCTGGAGCGGCAACCATGAGAGCTTCGTCGACACCACGGGCGACGGCCGGACCGTGATCGGCGCGTCCGAGCTGCTCGGATCCGCCGAAATCACCCTGGCCCCGGACGCCCGCTACGAGACCCCCTGGCTGTTCGCCGCCTACTCCGCGGACGGCCTGGACGGCATCACTGACGCCTTCTACACCTGGTTCCGCGGGCGCCCGCACCACCCCGGGACGGCGTCGGGCGCACCCCGCCCGTTGGTGCTGAACGTCTGGGAGGCCGTGTATTTCGACCACCGGCTCCCGGCCCTGCTGGAGCTCGCCGAGACCGCCGCGGACCTCGGCGTCGAACGCTACGTGCTCGACGACGGCTGGTTCCGGGGCCGGCGCAACGACTCCGCCGGCCTTGGCGACTGGTATGTCGATGAGCAGCTCTGGCCAGACGGGCTGACACCGCTGATCGACGCCGTCACCGGGCACGGCATGGAGTTCGGCCTCTGGGTGGAACCGGAGATGGTGAACGAGGACTCGGATCTGGCCCGGGCGCACCCGGACTGGATCGCGGGCCCGGCGCCGCGCCGCGCCGCCGACTCCGACGGCCRCCTGCCCGAACGCTGGCGGCACCAGCAAGTCCTGGACCTGGTCAACCCCGGGGCCTGGCAGTACATCTTCGACCGGCTCGACGCGCTGCTCCGGGAGAACCGGATCAGCTACCTCAAGTGGGACCAGAACCGGGACCTGACCGAGATGGGGCACGCCGGCCGGCCCTCGGTGCATGCCCAGACCCAGGCCGTGTACCGGCTGCTCGACGAGCTGCGCCGGGCCCACCCCGGCGTGGAAATCGAAAGCTGCTCCTCCGGAGGCGCCCGCGTGGACCTGGGCATCCTGGAACGCACCGACAGGGTCTGGGGCTCGGACTGCAACGATGCCCTGGAGCGGCAGACCATCCAGCGCTGGACCGGCATGGTGGTCCCGCCCGAGCTCGTCGGATCCCACATCGGACCCACCACCAGCCACACCACCGCACGCACGCACGACCTCTCCTTCCGGGCCATCACGGCGATGTTCGGCCACTTCGGCCTCGAATGGGACGTCCGGCAGCTCAGCGCCGCCGAGCACACAGAACTCGCCCGGGTGATCGCGTTGTACAAGCAGTACCGTTCCCTGCTGCACAGCGGGCGGATGGTGCGGGCCGACGAGCCCGATCCGGCCTTCCGGGTGCACGGCGTCGTCGCCCACGACGGCAGCGAGGCCCTCTACGCGGTGGTGTCCGTCGCGACGTCGTTCGCCGAGATGCCCGGCCGGATCTGCCTCCCGGCCCTGCAGCCGGAAGGCCGCTACCGGGTGGAGGCGGTGTATCCGGACTCCGATGACCGGGGTGCCTACATCCACACGGTGCCGCCGGCCTGGCTGGCCACGGGAGTCGAAGCCACGGGCCGTTTCCTCGCGGCTTCGGGCCTGCCGATGCCGGTCCTGAACCCCGAACACGGCGTGCTCCTGGCGGTCCGCCGTGTCACTGACGCCGACTCCGCCGACGGCGGCCACTCCGTAAGGAATTCCTAGCATGGGCCAGATCACCAAGCGCGCCTGCAAGCTCTCCGACGGGCGTGACCTTATCTACTTCGACGACGCCGACACGTCGCTCCCGGCCGAGCGCGGCCCGGACCTGCGCGAACCGGCCGTCCGGCCGCCGACCGCCACGATGCGCCAGGACGTCCTGACCGGGGAGTGGATTTCCATCGCGGCCGCCCGGCAGAACAGGGTGGTCCTGCCGCCCTCGCACCTGGACCCGCTGGCCCCGGCGTCGCCGGAGAACCCCTCCGAGATCCCAAGCCTCTACGACGTCGCGGTTTTCGAGAACAAGTCCCCGTCCTTCGGCCCGGACCTGGCGGACGACGGCGGCCCGGCCAGCCTGGCGGAGCTCGCCACGGTGGGGCTCGGCCGGAGCAGGCCGTCGGTGGGCCGGTGCGAGGTGGTCTGCTTCTCCCCCGAACACACCGGTTCCCTGGCGGGCCTGCCCGTGTCCCGGATGCGCACGGTCGTGGAGGCGTGGGCGGACCGTACCGCAGCGCTGTCCGCGCTGCCCGGCGTCGAGCAGGTCTTCCCGTTCGAAAACCGTGGCGAAGCAATCGGCGTGACCCTGCACCACCCGCACGGCCAGATCTACGCCTACCCGTACATCACGCCCCGCACGGCGCAGCTGATCCGCACCATCGAGAACTATGGCGGCTCGCTGTTCGAGGACATCCTCGGCTTCGAGCAGGCCTCCGAACGGGTCCTGCTCAAGGGCAGGCACTGGACGGCGTTCGTCCCGTTCGCCGCGCGCTGGCCGCTGGAAGTGCACATGCTCCCGCACCGGCACGTGCCGGATCTCGCAGCGACCACGGACGAGGAACGCGACGAGTTCTCGGTGCTCTACAGCCGGCTCCTGCGCGGCGTGGACGCTCTCTACGACACCCCTACCCCGTACATTTCGGCCTGGCACCAGGCCCCGGTCAACGCCCACCGGGACGACGTTCGGCTGATGCTGCAGCTGACCTCGCCGCGCCGTGAAGAAAACAAACTGAAGTACCTGGCCGGCTCCGAGGCGGCCATGGGGGCGTTCATCGCCGACATCCCGCCGGAAACCGCCGCCGCCCGGCTCCGGGACGCCATGGACAAGGAAGAGGCAGCATAACCATGACGGAACTGTTCCAACAGGGACTCGACTACTTCGCCGCCGCGTTCGGCCACGCCCCGGAGGGCCTCTGGTCTGCCCCGGGGCGGGTCAACCTCATCGGCGAGCACACGGATTACAACGACGGCTTCGCTTTCCCCCTGGCCATCGACAAGCGCACGGCGGTCGCCGCGGGCCTCCGCGCGGACCGCAGGCTCCGGGTTGCCAGCAGCTCGTTCCCCGGGGTTGTGGAGCTGGACCTTGCCGAGCTGGACCCGGACGCACTTGAGGGCTGGGCCGCCTACCCGCTGGGGGTCGCCTGGGCCATGGCCCGGGCCGCGGCAGACCGCGGCACGGACTCTTCCCGGCTGTCCGGCGTCGACCTGGCGCTCAGTTCCGAGGTCCCGGCAGGCGCAGGCCTATCCTCCTCGGCGGCCGTCGAATGCTCAGTGGCGCTGGCGCTCAACGAACTCTGGAGCCTGGGCTTGGGTCGGCAGGAGCTGGCGAAAATCGGGCAGCTCGCCGAGAACCGCGTGGTGGGCGCGCCCACCGGCATCATGGACCAGTCGGCGTCGCTCCTGGGTGAACCGGACCACGGCATCCTGCTGGACTGCCGGAGCCTGCAGACCGAGGCGGTGCCGTTGGGTTTCGCCGGCGCGGGGGTGGGTCTGCTGGTTATCGATACCCGCACCAGCCACTCGCACGCCGACGGCGGGTACGCCAGCCGCCGCCGTTCCTGCGAGGAGGGCGCCCGGGCCATGGGCGTTCCCAGCCTGCGGGATCTCGGGACGGAGGACCTGCCCCGCGCCGCCGCCGTCCTCGACCCGACCACCTACCGCCGGGTCCGGCACGTGATCACCGAAAACCAGCGTGTCCTCGACACCGTGGCCACACTGCGGGCCGACGGTGCCGCTGCCATCGGGGCACTCCTCGACGCCTCGCACGTCTCGATGCGCGACGACTTTGAGATTTCGACGGCTGAACTGGACCTGGCGGTCTCCAGTGCCCAGGAGCTGGGCGCCATCGGTGCCCGGATGACCGGAGGCGGTTTCGGCGGTGCCGCGATCGCGCTGGTCCGGGACGCCGACGCCGGCCGGATCGCCGAGGGCGTGGCGGAGCGCTTTGCCCAAGCCGGCTACACGG
Source organism: Arthrobacter sp. 05L45_2 (assembly GCF_056397525.1). Lineage (NCBI taxonomy): Bacteria > Bacillati > Actinomycetota > Actinomycetes > Micrococcales > Micrococcaceae > Arthrobacter > Arthrobacter sp. 05L45_2. Next base: position 8,019 of record NZ_JBFTNO010000141.1, read on the forward strand.
CCCCGCACATCTTCGCGGTGGCCGCCGCGGAGGGCGCCCGCCGGGAGTCCTAGCCGGCCGGCGCCATACGGCCGCTGATGCCCGGCCCGTCCGGGCCCGTCCGGGGCCGGGCGGGGCCGGGCGACCCCGCCTCAGACGCGGACGAGCCCGGCGACCTCCGCGAGGARCTCCACTGAGCGCAGCCGGTCCTCAATCCGTGCGCTCTGGTGCGCGACGATCAGTTCGTCGGCGTCGGCGTGGGCAGTGAACTCCTCCAGGTATTCCTGCACGGCGGCGGGGGTGCCCACGGCGGAGTATTTCATCATCTGCGCCATGTGCTGGCCCTGCGGCGCATCCAGGATCATGTCCGCCTCGTCGTCGCTGAAGACC
>NZ_JBFTNO010000142.1:0-8338 GCF_056397525.1 Arthrobacter sp. 05L45_2
GCCCAGTACCGGAGGGTCTGCGGGGTGATGCCGTAGGCACCGATGTTTTCCAGGGCCCCGCGTTGCCAGCGCAGCCGCTGCGACCAGAGGGTCCGCCAGCTGGGCATCAGCTCGGTCACCACGGTGCACTGTGCCGGCGAAATCATGAGCCCGCCCAGCGACTTCAGCGCGATCGTGAGCTCGTTGTCCTCGGTCAGCGCGGCGGTGTCGTACACATCGCCCGGCGCCCCGGGAATGGACACGCCGCGGCTCTCCGCCACGGTCCGCAGGGCCCGTGAGCGGAACATCGATGCGGTCCCGGTCAGCACAAACACGCGGCCGCGGCGCCGCCCGATTTCCCGGCTGTAGCGCAGGTATTCGTTGCGCTGGAACTGGCCGATCAGTCCGTGGCCTTCCTCGCCGTAGAACAGGCCGCCCACCGACATCAGGGCCCGGTCGTTGGTGAAGCGGTCCACCGCGGCGGCGAGGAAACCGTCGTCGAGCCGGGTATCAGCGTCCATGACCATCACGACGTCGTTGTCGCCCAGATCGGGGAGCAACTCCTTGAGGACCTGGTTGAGCGCGCCGGCCTTCTTCTGCGTGTTGCCGACGGATTCGATGACCTCGACGCCGGCCTCCCGGGCGAGGGACACCGTGGCGTCCCTGCAGTTGTCGGCGACGACGATGACGCGGTCGGGGCGGCGCGACTGCGCGAGGAGGGACGCGACCGTCAGGGGCAGCGATACTTCCTCGTTGTGGGCCGGGATCAGCACGGTGACGCGGATGGGGCCGGCATATTCACCCCGGGTCGCTGCCATCACCACGCGCGGCGCGAGCGGGCCGGTGAGCGGGTTCGCGGAACGCCGGGAGCGGTTGGCGATGCGCCGGTCCACGGTGGCGACGCCAGCGGCCAGGAGCAGTGCCATGGCGATGGCGGCCAGGATGATGCGGGGCGCGGGCGCATCCGTGTTGTAGAGGATGCTCCAGAAACCGAAGAAGAGGCCGTGGGCGGGGGACTCGCTGAGCGCGGGGCCGCCGGCGGCGACGGAGAACCACAAAAGCGCGGCCGCACCGCCTGCGGTCAGGGCGATAAAAATGCCGACTGCGCGGTTAAATCTCCCTTTTCGCATGCGCAATGATATCAACGCCCCCACAGGTCCCACCAGTCCCAGCGGCACCGCGACGGTGCGTGACGGGACCTGCGGCCTCCTGCGGCGCCCGCCCTGCACCGCGCCGCACAAAAAATGAGCATGCCCGTTCCCCGGGCCGGGCAGTGGACATTTACGCATTGTGTCCACCGCTCCGGCCAGGGGAGGGGCATGCTCATTCCTGGCAGGCTAGGCGCTTAGCCCCGCAGGCACTTCTGGTACTTCACCCAGGCGATCGTGTACTTGATCCACCCGGCGAAGTCGTACCACTTGGTCGGCGGGACAGGCGCTGCGCACTTCGGCGGAACCGGGGTGCTGACGGCGACGTTCACGGCGGCCTTCACCACGGTGCCGGATTCGACGGCGGTGAGCACCAGGGTGCCCGTTCCGGCGGCGGCACCGGCAGGCACCTTGACGTTCACCGTGGCGGCGCCGGCGGTGACCGGGATGCTGCCCAGCGCGGTGACCGTCCCGGCGGCGTCCGTGAATTCGGCCCGCAGCGAGGCGTTGGCCGGGCTGCCCAGCGAGGTGAGGTCCAGCTTGGAGACCGCCAGGGTGATGGCGTCCCCGCCCTTGACCTCGGCTGCGGTGGTGTTCACCACGGCCACGGAGCGGCGGGCGAAGTCCGGCGAGACGGGGTTGTGCGCCTGCAGGTACTTGATCCACGCGTCCCGGTCCACSAGCCCKGARTCCTTGGTSCCGGTGCCKKMCTTGAAGATGCGGAAGTTGTCGCCGCCGGTGGCCAGGAAGTTGAACGTSCCGATCCGGTAGGACTTCGCCGGATTAATCAGSGCACCGTTGATGCGGATTGCGGTGATCCGGTCGCCCGCGGCACGGGCGGCGTCGTAGGTGTAGTTGATGTTCTTGGACAGGCCCAGCTGCTGGTAGGCGCGGCTGGGGACCGTGCCGTCCGGGTTGGTCTGCCACTGCTGCTCGAGCAGCGTCTTGAACTGGGCGCCGGTCAGCGACGTGGTCCAGAGGTTGTTCACGAACGGCAGGACCGCGTTGGCCTCGGCGTAGGTGATGGTGCCGTCGGGTGCGTAGTAGAGCTCGTTGCGCAGCCCGCCGGGGTTGACGACGCCGATCTCGGCGCCGCCGAGTTCCGGCGCCTTGAGGGTGTCCACCAGCGAGTCGGCCACCAGGTTGCCCAGGGTGGACTCGCTGGAGCGGTCGTCGCGGACGGCCGGTGAGCCGCCGAACGCCGTCGTGATGTCCGCGGTGACCTTGCCGATCGGCTGGTTGCCGATCGCGGCTGCGTCGGCGACGGCCTTGTCCACGATGGCCTTCACTGCGGCCACCCGGGGGTACGCGGCAACCAGGTCGGCCGCCGGGTCTGTGCTGCGCTTGACGTTGGCCGCCTTGTAACCGGTGACCGCCATGGTCTTGGTGTCGACGGTGAGCTGGATCTGGCCGATGAACTCGCCGTAGTTGCCGGTCTGGACGATCGGACGGGTCTTGCCCGTCGGCTGTCCGGCGGCATCCAGGACGGGTGCGTCCCACGCGTACTGCTTGTGGGTGTGGCCGTTGAAGATCGCGGCGACATCCGGGGTGACCTTCTGGACCATCTTGGCAAAGGGGCCGCCGGCGGCGACTTCCTGCTCCAGGGTGGCGCCTTCGGGGGCGCCGGAACCGGCGCCGTCGTGGTTCTCGACGATGATCACGTCGGCGAGCTTGCCGGCCTTGATCTTGGCGGCGACACGGTTGATGGCGTCCACAGCGTCACCGAATTCAAGGTCAGCGATCCCGGACGGGGTGACCAGGGAGGGCACTTCCTGGGTCACGGTGCCGATCACGGCCACCTTGATCCCGTTCATGTCCAGCACGGTGTATTCCGGCAGGGCCGGCTCGGTGGTGCCCTTTTTGTAGACGTTGGCGCCGAGGTAGGGGAACTTGGCGTTGCTGCCGCCGGCGACCACCCGGTCACGCAGGTCSGCCCAGCCGCCGTCGAACTCGTGGTTGCCCACGGCCGAGGTGCGCAGCTCCAGCGCGTTCAGCACGTCGATGGTCGGCTGGTCCTTGGCGACGGCCGACGCGAACAGGGACGCGCCGATGTTGTCGCCCGCGGAGAGGAACGCGGTGGCGCCGGGGGCCGCGGCTGCCCGGAGCTTTTCGATCGTTCCGGCGAACTGCACGGTGTTTGAGTCGATGCGGCCGTGGAAGTCGTTGATGCCCAGGAAGTTCAGCTCGACGCTCGCCGGGGTGAGAAGAAGGTTCAGGCCCACCACCACGGGATCGTGGTCGCTGGCACGGAACTGGTCCGGTGCGTAGTAGTTGGTGACGTTGTTGTTGTAGCGGCTGTATTCCAGTGCCACAGATTCAACCGAGTTGATGTTCCAGATATCCGCGCCGGTGACCACGGCGTTGGCGGCCGGCGAGGCGAGGATGTGGTCCAGTGACCCCACGAGCCCGCCGAAGAGGTACGAGTGCTTGGCGTTCCCGTCGGCGGTCTTGGCCTTTTCGTCCTGGTTGACGTACCCCGCGGCCGTGAGGACGTTGATGGGGTCTTCCTTGGCGTAGGAGTTGAAGTCGCCGATCAGGAACACTTTGTCGGTGCCCTTGGATTTCTGGAGTTCGTCGGAGAAGGCCAGCAGGGACTTGGCCTGGGCGGTGCGGGCGAGGTTCGAGGCGCCCTGGCCCTTGTCCGTGTCGTCCGGAGTCGCGGCCGAACCCTTGGACTTGAAGTGGTTGGCGATCGCGATGAACTTCTTGTCATCGCCCGCGCCGACCGGCTTGAAGACCTGGGCCAGCGGCTTGCGGGCACTGGCGAATGCGATGGTGTCGTTGTGGATGATGGATTCGCCCACCGGCTCGGCGGCGGCTTTTTTGTAGATGAAAGCAGTGCGGATCATGTCCTCGTCAGCCAGCGGGGGAGCGTTGGCCGGAGTACGGACGTAGTCCCAGATGCCGGGGGTGGCGATGTTGAGCGCGTCCACCAGCTTGGCCAGGGCATCGTCCCGGTTCTTGCCGAACTGGGCCGAGTTCTCCACCTCCATGAGGGTGACGACGTCGGCGCCGGACTTGGCGATGGCCGCCACGATCTTGTCCTGCTGGCGCTTGAAGTTCTCAGCGTTGGCCGCGCCACGGACGTCGCAGCCGCCCTTGACGGTGATCGGGTTCCCGGCACGGTCCGTGTAGAAGGTGCAGCCGGGGATCTGGTCGCCGGTGGTCGGGAAGTAGTTCAGGACGTTAAACGAGGCCAGCTTGAGGTTGCCCCCGACGGCGGCCGGAGCGTCCGCACGGGTCGCGCCGAAGCCGGCCGGCTGGACGGTGTCCGTGTTCTCGGCAGTCAGCTGGGTCAGCGGCTGGAACTTCCAGGAGTTGTTCGCGTAGCTGAGCACCACGTTGGTCTTGAAGGTCACCGGCGCGCCCACCCGGACGTGATCCGCCGTGGTCAGATACGGCAGCGTCTGGGCCTTGGTGGCGGCGTCCTTGAGGAAATTGGTGCTGGCGCCGTCGTCGAGCTTGATGCCGCGTGCGGCGTTGGCCGCAACCGTGGCGGTGTAGTCCGCCGAACCGTAGGGGGCGACGGCGGTGGGCTGCTCCAGCGCGGTGGTGCCGCCGGCCAGTCCGATTTCGCCGTACTGGTTCAGGGAGAAGTTGTCCGCGACCGTGACGGGGCCCTGCGGCGTCAGCAGCATGCCCTCCAGGGATTCGCGGAAAGCCTCGTCGGCAGGGAGGCTAAAGCCCGTGGGCTTGACCTCCGGGGCGGCATCAGTCAGTTTCGTGACCCCGGCCGCGGCGGCGACATTGAGTTGGGTCATGCCGTAGTACTCGGCGACGTCACCGGTGACTTCCACGTAGTCGCCGATCTGGACCGACGCGACGGCAGAGGGGGCGTAGACGAAGATCGCGTCCGACGACGTGTGGTTGGCCGGCGTCAGGTCGCCGCCGGTGCCCGGGGTCTGGAGGTAGAAGCCTGCGAAGCCGCCGGTCGGGAAGGCCGCGGTCACCTTGCCGCGAGTGGTCACGGCCGTTCCGGCGAGCGGGCTGGCCGTGCCGGTGCCTTGGATTTCGGCGATGGTCTTGGCGGCCGGGGGTGTGCCGGGGCCCGGATCTACCGGTCCGGGATCGGCGACGCCGTTGGCGGCCTTGGGGGTGATGGTGGCGTTGAGCGTGAAGTCGGCGGCGTTGGTGTTGCTGTCCGTGCCGCCGTTGCGGTTCATGCTCTTGACGTCCGTATTGCCCGACGGCGGTGTTGCGGCCCGGGTTTCGAATGTGTTGGAGGTCCCGTAGCCGAGGAGGTCGGCAACGTTCGCGGGCTCGACAACCGAGCCGGTGGCAAGCTCACCCAGGGCTGTGGCCTGTTTGGCCAGGACGATTGTCCCGCCCGCGCCCGCGGGGTTGAAGCCGGCGGCGGTGGCGTCGGCGGCGGGCAGGTCCAGCCCGGCGGTGCCGTTGCTTCCGCCCTTGAGCAGGTAGTACCCCTTGGCGGGGATGCTGCCGGCGAGGGCCGCCGTTGTGCTGGGGGCTGCGGCGCCGGTGGCGGAGCGGTACTGGATGGACCAGCCGTCCAGCGTAACCGGGGCATCCGAGGTGTTGTACAACTCGACGAACTTGTTCTTGTAGGCCGCTCCGGCGCTACCGCCGCTCAGGTACGCCTCGCTGATGACCACTGGCGATGTTCCGGCGGCTGCCGGTGAGGCCTCCAGTGCGGCGGCCGGCACGGCCGTCAGCGGCGCTGCGATGAGCCCCGCGGACAGCGCAGTGCCCAGCGCTGTTTTCCAAGGTGTGATTTTCATCCGCTCTAACTCTCATTAGGGTGCCCGGGTAAGGGCTGGGTGCGATGTCCGGGATAAGGCCCGCGGACCGGCCGGTCTGCTCCTGGTCAAGCAGATTCCGGCACAGCAAAACAGAGGTGAATGAACACAAGGTGGATTGCATGCGCATTCGGCGGGACGGCCCCCAGCGGAACGCCTCGCAGCCGTTGCGGAGCCCAACAAGGGGGCCCCAGCGACGGTGTTGGTAGAGCTCTTCTGACTGCCCCAGCCTTCCCCCGGCCCGGGCAGTCAAAAGAATACCGGCCAGTAGCCGCTTGGGAAGCGGATGGCCGGTATTTCTTACAGCAATTTTTCCAAAGGATTTATGAAAGCGCCGGGTCCTAGGCGTTTTCGGTGCGCGAGCCCTCCGGAGCGGTCTCGGCGACGATCTTGAACATTGCCCCCGTGGGATCGCTCAGCGTGGCGAGCCGGCCGAACGGGGTGTCCTCGGGGGCCTGGATTACGGTCGCCCCCAGCGACACGGCCTGGGCCGAGGTCGCATCCGCGTCCTGGACGGCGAAGTACACCTGCCAGTTGGAGGGCACCTCGGCGGGGAGGTAGCCCGAGGCGTCCATGATCCCGGCCTTGGCGGCGTTTCCGGCGCCCAGAGTGGTGTACCGGAACTCCGGGGTGTCGCTCATAACGTCCGTGTCCCAGCCGAACACGTCCTGGTAGAACTTCACCGCTGCGGGGTAATCCTTGGTGTGGAGTTCGTGCCAGGCGGGGGCGCCGGGCTCGGCAGCGAGTTCGAAGCCCTTCATCTCGTGCGGCTCCCAGATCCCGATCGAGGCGCCGGTGGCGTCGGCGAACATCGCCATTTTGCCCTGCTCCGGGACGTCCATGGGCTCCATGTAAACCTGGCCGCCGTGGGCCTTCACGGCATCGGCAGTCGCGGCCGCGTCATCGGCGCGCAGATAGGTGCTCCACATATCCGGGAAGCCGGCCTGCTCCGCCATCTTCTGCATCACTCCGGCGACGGTCTTACCGTTCTTGGAGGCCATGATGTAGCCCCCGTACTTTTCCTCGTCGCCGGCTTCGAAGGTCCAGCCGAAGAGTTCGCCGTAGAACTTCTTCGCCTGCTCGGTGTCCGAGGTCATGAGGTCGATCCAGCACGGTGCGCCGGGGGTGATGTCGGGTTTCGGCATGGTGGGCTCTCCTGCTTCTGGGCGGTCCGGCCGGGTCGCCGGCGGCCGCTCACTGATGGGTGGGTCAGACAAGGACGACCCTATGCCCGGGGTCCGACCGTTTCAACGGGTATGCCGACATGCCCCCTCCAGGGAGCGGCTGGTCGCAGCCGGTCAGCCCTGGTTGAAGCGGACCATGTTGCCGGAGGGATCCCGGAACGCGCAGTCGCGCGGACCCCACGGCTGGACGATGGGCTCCTGCAGGACCTCCGCCCCGGCTGCCCGAACCATCTCGAAGGTGGCGTCCAGGTCGTCGGTACGGAACACGATGATGGGCAGGACGCCTTTGGTGAGCAGCTGCTGGAGCGCGTCGCCGTCGTCCTGGGAACGGCCGGCATGCGGGGGCGAAAGCACGATCTCCAGGTCGGGCTGGCTGGTGCTGCCCAGGGTGACCCAGCGGTGCCCGTCGGAGCCGACGTCGTTGCGTACCTCCAGCCCGAGAACGTCGCGATAGAAGGCGAGCGACTCGTCGAGGTCGTTGACAGTGATGTGTGCGTACTGCAGTGAAATGTTCATAGTTCACACGCTAGGCGCGGGGGAGTGGCGGCGCTTCTTCGATCCTGCTCGGTTTCCGCGGCGGCCGTGTGTGTTGCCGGGCGACGCAGGGCGGCATGGCCTTCGCGGCGCGGTGCTCCAGGTCGCGGTAGGCGCTCGGCGTCATCCCCACCACCTCGGTGAACCGGGAACTGAAAGACCCGAGGGACGTGCACCCGACCTCCATGCACGCCTCGGTCACGGAGGCGCCGTCCCGCAACAGCGCCATGGCACGCTCGATCCGCCGGGTCATGAGGTAGTTGTAGGGTGTCTCGCCATATGCGGCTTTGAACTGCCGGGAAAAATGGGCCGGGGACATCAGCGCCCCGGCCGCCATCGTGGGCACGTCCAGCGGGCGCGCGTAGTGGCGGTCGATCAGGTCCCGCGCCCGGCGCACATGGGCCAGGTTGGCAAGCTCCTGTGGTGTCATGCCGAAATTCTAACCCTCACCTGGTGTGTCCGGACCGGCGAAAAAGTGTCCCATCCGGCTGGCAACTTGGGGGAAAAGCCCGCAAGCTAGACAGGGGTAACCACGGGGAGCAGACCGCGCTCCCTCCGCAAAGGAAGGCCCCGCCATTCCAGGACCAAAACGGCCGCCGAACCCGCTCCTCCGCAAATATCTCAAGTCCGGCCAGCCCGCGGGGGGCCGCGCCAGGTCCGTGGGCGAACTCAAACCGGTAGCGCCGGCCGCCTGGCGGGACGGGATGCCGGTCCTGGGCCACGGCCAGGTCTACGT
>NZ_JBFTNO010000143.1:0-8330 GCF_056397525.1 Arthrobacter sp. 05L45_2
GATCATTACGACGTCGACTTCCTGGTCAATGCCCGCCTTGACGGCCTCGTAGGCGACGGAGGCCGGGTCCGCGCCATCGACGTCGGACTTGACCGTGGGGACGCCGACGCGCTGGCCCCAGGTAGCGAGCTGTTCGGCCGCGGCGGCGCGGAAGGTGTCGGCGGCACCGAGCATAACGTCCTTGTCCTCGGCGACGAGCACGCGGGCCAGCTTGCCCACCGTGGTGGTCTTGCCGACGCCGTTGACGCCCACCACCATCATCACGGCCGGCTTGTCAGCGTGGCGTTCGACGTTCAGGCTGCGGTCCATGGTCGGGTCCACGAGCTTGACCAGTTCCTCCCGCAGGAGCTCCTTGACGTGCTCGGGTGAGCGCGTTCCGATCACCTTGACGCGTTCGCGGAGCGCGTCCACCAGCTGCATGGTCGGTTCGGTGCCCAGGTCCGCCAGCAGGAGGGTTTCCTCGACCTCGTCCCAGACGTTCTCATCGATCTTGTCTGCCGACAGCAGGGCGAGCAGTCCCTTGCCCAGGATGTTGTTGGACTTGACCAGCCGCTCACGCAGCCGGGTCAGGCGGCCCGCCACCGGCAGCGGGGTCTCGACCGGGACCGTTTCAAGGCCCGCGACGTCGTCAGGCACCTCGACGGTCCCGAGGCCGTCGACGTCATCCTGGACTGTTGTGCCGCTGGACGGCGCCGGGCGGTCCTCCAGCAGCGTGCCGCCGCCACCCTGCACGGGGTCGTTCGCGTCGCGCTGCGACGGGTAGTTGGTGGTGTTCTTCCGGGTCTTCATGAGCACCGGAATCAGCGCGCCGAGGACCACCAGGGCAACGAGGATGGGCAGGACAATAGGGAGGATGTCGTTCACTCCCCTAGCTTCTCACAATCCCCAAATGCCCCGCGGGCAGCGCTGCCGCACCAGTAACGCGGCCCCGCGGGAGGAGCTCAGACGTCGGCCCCGAGGCGCTGGCTGATGACGGTAGATACGCCGTCGCCGCGCATGGTGACGCCGTAGAGCGCGTCCGCTACCTCCATGGTGCGTTTTTGGTGTGTGATGACAATCAGCTGGCTGGACTCGCGCAGTTCCTCGAAGATGGTGATCAGCCGGCCGAGGTTGGTGTCGTCCAGGGCTGCTTCCACCTCGTCCATCACGTAGAACGGCGAGGGCCGGGCCTTGAAGATCGCCACCAGCAGCGCAACCGCCGTCAGGGAGCGTTCACCGCCGGAGAGCAGCGAAAGCCGCTTGATCTTCTTGCCCGCGGGACGGGCCTCCACTTCAATGCCGGTGGTCAGCATGTCCGTCGGGTCGGTCAGGACCAGCCGCCCTTCGCCGCCGGGGAAGAGCCGGGCGAAGACCCTGACGAATTGCGCCGCGGTGTCTTCGAACGCCTCGGCGAACACCTTCTGCACCCGGTCGTCGACTTCCTTGATGATGTCCAGCAGGTCCTTGCGGCTGGACTTGAGGTCCTCCAGTTGGGTGCTGAGGAACTGGTGCCGTTCTTCCAGGGCCGCGAATTCCTCGAGCGCGAGCGGGTTCACCCGGCCCAGGGCGGAGAGGTCGCGTTCTGCCTTGCGGAGCCGTTTCTCCTGCTCCTCGCGGACGAAGGGCTTGCCCTCGACGATCTCCTGCCCGTCGTCGTCCACGGCGGCCCGGAGCGCGGCCCACTTGTCACCGGTCTCCCCTGCCGGCACGGGGACCGGCTTGTCCGGGCCGAAGTCGGCCACGAGCTGGTCCGCGGTCAGGCCCAATTCCTCGACGCTGCGCAGTTCGAGGGCCTCGATGCGGAGGCGCTGCTGTGCGCGGGCCAGTTCGTCCCGGTGCACCGAGTCGGTCAGCTCGGCCAGTTCACGGGCCAGGGCGTCGTTGCCGGTACGGACCTCGGCGAGTTCGCGTTCCATCTGCTCGCGGCGCTCCTCGGCGCTGTCCCGTTCGCGGCGGGCCAGTTCCACGGATACGTCCACGAAGCCGGTCACCTGCCCGACGGCGGCGGCTACGGCGGCGGCGCGGGCGGCCTGGAGCCGGCGGCGGCGGGCGCGTTCGGCGGCCTCCTCGCGGGCGCGCCGTTCGGTGGCGGCCGCGCGTTCCAGCGACGTCGCGCGGTTCCGGGTTGCGGTCAGCTGTTCCTCGGCGCTGCGCAGGGTGAGCCGGGCCTCCATCTCGGCAGAGCGCGCTGCCGAGGCGGCCAGGGCCAGGGCGTCGCGGTGTTCCGACGACGGTTCGTCCTCCGTGGGTGCTTCCTGGGCGGCAGCCAGCCGCGCGGCAACGGCGGCCAGCGTCTCCTGCTCGCTGAGGATGTTCGCCTCGGCGCGCGCCAGGGACGCCGCGAGGCGGTCGCTTTCGCCGACGGCACTGCGCAACACCGAGTTCAGGTGGCCAAGCCGCTCGGCCACGGCGGCAAGCCGGGCGTCCGAGTCATGCAGCTTGTCCAGCGCGGTGTCGGCCCGCTCCTGCGCTGCGGCGCGTCGCGACTCGGCGGCGGACAGGGCGAAGCGGTTCCGTTCCAGCCCTGCCGTGACGTCGGCGAGCCGTGCCGAGGCCTCGTCGACGGCGGCCTGGACTTCCAGCAGCGACGGCGCCGTGGCCGAGCCGCCGGTGACGCTCAGGGACGTAAAGACATCTCCGGTCCGGGTCACCGCGGTCAGTTCCGGCCGGGCGGCGACCAGGCGGGCGGCCGCGTCGAGGTCCTCGACGACGACGGCGCCATTCAGCAGGAGCCCCAGCGGAAGACCGGCGGCACCCGGCTGCGCGTCACCGACCGGGGTGACGAGTGAGGCCGCCCAGCGGGCACCGGCGGGAAGATCGCCGTCGGGCTCCACGGCCGGCTGGAGGTCCGTGACGGCGAGCAGCAGCGAGGCGCGCCCCGCGTCGTCGTCCTTCAGCAGCTGCACGGCCGCTGAGGCCGCGGAGGGGTCGTCGACCACCACAGCGTCCGAGCAGCCGCCCAGCGCCGCCGCGACGGCGGCCTCGTAGCCCGGCTCCACCGTCAGCATGCCGGCGAGAGCGCCCAGCACCCCCGGCAGCCCGGCGGCCAGCACGTGTCCGGAGCCGTCTTTTCGGTTCAAGCCAAGTTGGAGGGCGTCCCGCCGGGCAACCAGCGCGTCGCGTTCCCGTTCGCCGTCGCGTTCGGCCGCTTTGAGGGCGTCGATGTCGGCGATGACGGCGTCGAGGGCCTCGCTGGCTGCTTCGTATTCGGCGTCAAGCGTTTCCTCGCCGTCCTCGACCCCGGCAACCTGCGATTCGAGGGCGGTGAATTCGCTCTGGGCAACCCTGCGCCGTTCCTCGCCGGCGCTTTGGGACTCCCGGAGCCGGCCGAGTTCCGCCTGCGCCGACTCCACCCTGGACCGCGCGGCTCCCACCTGCCCGGCCAGCCGGGCCAGGCCCTCGCGCCGGTCCGCTGCGGCCCGGAGCAGTGTGGCGAGGCGCTTGTCTTCCGCCGCGGAGGCGCTTTCAGCCTCCTGCTTGGCGGCAGTGGCGGCCTCCAGGGCGTGGCCCTTCTGCTCGATCTGTTGCTCCAGCACGGCCTGTTCCGCCCTGACCCTTGCGGCTTGCTTGTCGAGTTGCTCGGGATCGCGGCCCGTGTCCGGCGCCTCGTCGGAGGCCCCGAGGAGCCTGCGGCGTTCCTCTGCGAGAGATCCGAGGGATCGCAGCCGTTCGCGGCCGGAGGAGAGCTGGTACCAGTTGTCGCGGGCGGCATTGAGCTTAGGGGTAGCCTCGGCCGCGAGCTGTTCGAGGGCCGCCTGCCGCTGGCGTCCGCTGTCGAGTTCCTTTTCGACAACGCCGCGTCGGGCTTTGAGCGCAGTCTCGTCCGCGACGTCCTGGTCAAGGACCGCCTGAAGCTGGACGAGTTCGTCGGCGAGAAGCCGGGACCGGGCATCCCGGACCTCAAACTGGACGGTCTGGGCCCGGCGGGCCACCTCGGCCTGTTTGCCCAGCGGCGTGAGCTGACGGCGGATTTCCCCGGTGAGGTCGCTGAGCCGGGCGAGGTTGGCCTGCATGGCTTCGAGCTTGCGGACCGTCTTTTCCTTGCGGCGCCGGTGCTTGAGGATGCCGGCGGCTTCCTCGATGAAGCCGCGGCGGTCCTCGGGGGTGGCGTGCAGGACCTTGTCCAGCTGGCCCTGCCCGACAATCACGTGCATTTCCCGGCCCAGCCCGGAATCGGAGAGCAGCTCCTGGATGTCCAGCAGCCGGCAACCGACCCCGTTGATGGCGTATTCCGAGCCGCCGGTGCGGAAAAGGGTGCGGGAAATGGTGACTTCGCTGTAGTCGATCGGCAGGGCGCCGTCGCTGTTATCGATGGTCAGCGAGACGTGGGCCCTGCCCAGCGGGGGCCGCCCCGAGGTGCCGGCGAAGATGACGTCCTCCATCTTGCCGCCGCGCAGTGTCTTGGCGCCCTGTTCGCCCATCACCCAGGACAGTGCGTCCACCACGTTGGACTTGCCGGAGCCGTTGGGACCCACCACGGCGGTGACGCCGGGTTCGAATTCAAACGTCGTCGCGGAGGCGAACGACTTGAATCCGCGGACGGTCAGGCTTTTGAGGTGCAAAGTGTTCCGGGTCTCCTGGATGGCGGCATGGCGGGGTTTCCTACCCTAAATCTACTGTGGCTTGGCGGAATCCCGCGGATTTGGGCTCCCGGGGCCCCTTCCGGCATCCGCTGCTCCGTAACTGCCCATTTGAGGCCTCACACGGGACTTAAGGAGCAATCGACGGGGTGGGAGGAGTGCGGTGCCCTGGTTCGCGGACGTGCGCGCTACCAGCGGCCGTTCCGTGGTCGCGGCTGGCAGACGGGGCAGGTGTAGGAGGAACGGTTCATAAATTGTTCCCGCTTCATCACGCTGACGATTCCGTTCCCGGCGCAGCGCCGGCATTCCTGTCCTTCGCGCCCGTAGGCGTTGAGTGAGCGTTCAAAGTAGCCGGAGGCGCCATTGACGTTGACGTACAGGGAGTCGAAGCTGGTGCCCCCGGCGGCGAGGGCATCAGTCATGACCTGGCGGGCGGCGTCGAGCACCCGGTGCGCTTCGGAACGCCGGAGGGTGTCGGTGGGCCTCGCATAGTGGAGTTTTGCGAGCCAGAGGGCCTCGTCCGCGTAGATGTTGCCGATCCCGGAGATGAGCCCTTGGTCCAGCAGGGCCCGCTTGAGGCCGGTGCGGCGGGCCCGGAGGCGTCGGAAGAACTCGTCGAAAGAGAACCGCGGGTCCAGCGGGTCCCGGGCGATATGTGAGGCCTCTTCGGCGATCAACGGCAGCGGTGTCTCCGCGAGGCCGCCCGGGCCGCCGTCCGCGGTGGGGATGAGGGTGGTGAGGAACAGGCCGCCGAAGATCCGCTGGTCGACGAAGCGGAGTTGTTCGGGCATGCCCGTCGCCGGGCTCAGCCGCAGCCGGACCTTCAGGTGCTTCTCGTCCGCGACGGCCGCGTCCTGCATCAGGAGCTGCCCGGACATACCGAGGTGGGCCATCAGGGCCACCGACGGCGCGGGCTCAGTGCCTCCGGCAGCGTCAGGCTTGTCGGAGAGCGGGAGCCACAAGAATTTGCCGCGCCGGACCACGTCCAGCACCCGTGCCCCGTCGAGGTTGCCGGCGAAGTCCTCGGTGCCGAGGGCGTGCCGGCGAATCGAGCGGGGATCCAGCACCTCGACGGAAGTGATGGTCCGGCCGCGCACCCAGTTGACCAGGCCGCGCCGGACCACCTCCACCTCAGGCAGTTCAGGCACTGAAGGACCTAGCTGCCGGTCTGGGACTGCGCGGCGGGCTCGGGTGCCGAGAGACGGCGCCAGGCGTCGGCCGCGGCTTCCTGCTCGGCTTCCTTTTTGGAGTTACCCGAGCCGGTGCCGTAGTCGTTGCCGCCGATCCGCAGGATGGCTTCGAACGACCGCGCGTGGTCCGGGCCGGAGCCCTCCACCGCGTAGTTGATCGTGCCGAGCTGACGGCTGGCCGCGAGCTCCTGGATGCTGGTCTTCCAGTCGGTGCCGGCACCGAGGGCAGCGGCGTCCTTGAGCAGCGGCCCAACAAGCCGCATGACCAGCTGGCGTGCAGTCTCCAGTCCGTTGGACAGGTAGGTCGCGCCGATGAGCGCTTCCATGGTGTCCGCGAGGATGGAGGCCTTGTTCTTGCCTTCGGTCAGCTTCTCGCCCTGGCCCAGGTAGATGTACTCCCCCAGGCCGATGCTGCGGCCGACGCCGGCAAGCGCCTTGGTGCTGACGACGGCGGACCGGCGCTTGGCCAGTTCCCCCTCCGGCAGATCAGGGTTGTCGCGGTACAGGGCGTCGGTGACGGAAAAGCCTAGGATGGAGTCACCCAGGAACTCAAGCCGTTCGTTGGTGGGGATGCCGCCGTTTTCGTAGGCGTAGGAACGGTGTGTCAGAGCAAGACGAAGCGTCCCGGCGTCAATAGTGACACCGAGACGCTTCAGAAGCTCTTCAGTTGAAGACATCTTAGTCAGCCTGTTGGCGGATTAGACGTCTGCGACCTTGCGGCCCTTGTACTCAAGGAACAGCGCGGTGCCAGCCGAGTCGGTAACGACCTTTGCCTGGTGCGGCAGGCTGTAAACAACCTGTCCGTTTTCCACGGTCTTCACCAGGTGGGGGGCGGTTGCCTTCCACTGGGAGCGGCGGGCGCGGGTATTCGAGCGAGACATTTTCCGCTTGGGAACAGCCACGGCTAACTCATTTCTCTCTAGTCCAACACTTACAAATCAGTTTTGCCGGTCAGGCTTAGCCAGATCAGCTAGGGCAGCCCAGCGAGGATCTACGACCTCGTGGTGGTGCCCCGGCTCGTCTTCCAGGCGTACTCCGCATTCGGAGCAAAGGCCCTGGCAGTCTTCCCGGCACACCGGCTGGAACGGCAGCATGGTAACAACTGCGTCCCGCAACACCGGCTCAAGATCGATCAGATCGTGCTCGACTCGACGTTGCTCTTGTTCGTCTTCCTCATCCGGGAATTCAGCATCCCCGTAGAAGAAAAGTTCTTGCACATTGACCTCAAGGTCATACGCAAGGGGATCCAGGCATCGACCGCATTCGCCGGTTACTTCGACGTTCGCGGTACCTGATACCAGAATTCCTTCGTGTACGGCCTCCAGGCGCAGATCCAGCTCGACATCCGAGCCTTCCTGCACACCAATGAGCGCCACACCAAGGTCACTTGGTGCGGGTACATGTTCCGTCAGTGTCCGCATGCTTCCCGGACTGCGTCCGAGGTCCTTGACGTCGAACGCCAGGGGCGAACTAGCATCTCGTTTAATGAGAACTCCTGTTGAACATATGACCGACGTACCATCTTAGCCTGAACTTCCGGACGGACTCAAACCGGGCGGCAGGGCGCGTTTCGGCGCCACGATCCGGCCCGGCGGGGGCCGCGTTCCCGGCAGCAGGCCGCCGAGTACCGATCAAGCTTACCCTCTGCGGGACGGATCCTGGCCCGGCTCGCCGGTCCGGAGGCGTTTCAGTACTGACTTCGGCACGAACTCCGAGACATCACCGCCAAGGGTGAAGACTTCCTTGATCAGCGTGGAGGACAGGTGCAGGTAGTGGCCCTCGGCCGGGATGAACACGGTCTCAACGCCGGTGAGCTGCCGGTTCATGGTGGCCATCGGCAGTTCGTAGTCGAAGTCCGAGGACGAGCGAAGGCCCTTGACGATCGCCGATGCCCCGCGCTGCCGGCAGTACTCCGCAAGGAGGCCCTCCCCCACGGGTTCGACCACGATTCCACGCAGGGACGCCAGGGTCTCCCGCGCCATGTCGAGGCGCTCTTCGAGGCCGAACCGGTACTTCTTGGCGTAGTTCGTGGACACGGCCACAATGACCTCGTCAAAGAGGCTGGCCGCCCGGGCGATGACTTCCAGGTGGCCGTTGTGAATAGGGTCAAAGGAGCCAGGGCATACAGCGCGTCTCATGCTCCGAACCTACCGCATGGGACTTGCGGGCCGGGATAGCATGGCGGAATGTCAGCTTCCGGGAATTCTCCTTCCGCGCCCTTCACTGTCTCGGGAGGCGTGGTCCTCGTGACCGGTGCCGCCATGGGCATGGGCCGCCTGTACGCCCTGCGCGCCACCCGGGAGGGGGCCGCCGTCGTGGTTCTCTGGGACGTCGACGCCGACGGCTTGGCCAGCACGGCCGGCGAGGTCACCGCGCTGGGGGCGCGCGCCGTCGTCCGTCGTGTGGACCTGGCCAGCCGGGAGTCCATTATGGAGGCCGCCGCCGAGGCAGCGTCCGAGGGCCCGCTGACGCTGCTGGTCAACAACGCCGGGATTGTGCGGGGCGCCCTCTTCTGGGAGCACGACCCAGAGCGTGACATCGCCCTGACCATGGACATCAACGCGCTCGCCCCGATGTACGT
>NZ_JBFTNO010000144.1:0-8245 GCF_056397525.1 Arthrobacter sp. 05L45_2
CGGCCGCGGTGGCGCCGCACCCGCGGACGCACCCACCAAGGAGCACCACCAGCATGAACACCTCAGTATTCCTCGAAGACCTGGACGCCTTCGCCTACCGCGAGGCCCTGGAGTGCGGGGAGGGCGTTGTCCTCATCCCCGTCGGGTCCCTCGAACAGCACGGACCGCACCTCCCGCTGGGAACGGACACCATCCTCTCGTCCCGCTTCGCCGAGGGCATCGCCCGGCAGCTAGGGGCGCTGGTGGCCCAGCCGATCGCGTACGGGTACAAGTCGCAGCAGAAATCCGGCGGCGGCAACCACCTTCCCGGAACCACCAGCCTGGATGGAACCACCCTCATCGGAGTGGTCCGCAACCTGGTCAAGTCGTTCCTGGGCCAGGGCGTCAGGCACCTGATCCTGGTGAACGGCCACTTCGAGAATTACCAGTTCCTCTATGAAGGCATCGACCTGGCCCTGGAGGACCTGGGGATCAAACCCGGTGCCGGGCAAAGCGTGCTGCTGCTCTCCTACTGGGACTTCGTCAGCCAGGAAACGCTTGCGCAGGTCTACCCGGACGGTTTCCCCGGCTGGGACATCGAGCACGGCGGCGTCCTCGAGACCTCACTGATGCTCCACCTCGAACCGGCCAGGGTGGCCATGGACCGGCTGGTCGACGGGCCCGCAGCCGTCCTGCCCCGCTTCGACCGGCTACCGGTGGTGCCCGAGCGCACCCCGGCCTCCGGCTGCCTCTCCTCGGCGGCCGGATCGAGTGCCGCCAAGGGCAGCCTGCTGTACGGCCAGGTGGTGGAGGACCTCGTGGCGGACATCGTCAGCGAGCTCGTCCGCGAACCGGCCAGGACGGCCGTGCCGCAGTAGCAGAGCGACGGGGGCGGGCTACGGCAGCCTTGAGGGGCGCAACRCCGTCGCCTCGCCCGCCCGGGCCGGATCCAGGGGCACCGGGCTCACCAGCACCGCCGGTCCGCGCCGCAGGACGCCGTCGGAGAGGACCTGGCAGCGCACCCCGCCCCGCCCGCGCATGGCCTTGTGGGCGCCGGGGGCAAGCATCGCGTCCATCCAGGCGCACGGGTGGGCCGGCCGCCCGGCTCTGAACCGCACCGATTCGCCGCCGGATTCAATGACGAATTCGTGGCCGAGCAGCGGCGCCAGCTGGGCCCCGCGGAGATGGACGTTGCGACGGGTCAGCAGCGGATCGAACGGGGTGGCGCCTAGTTCGGAGGCGATGGCGTCGAGCGCCTCAAGCGCGAACAGGGTGACGGCGGCGTCCATGTGCGCGGCCTTCCCGAAGAACCGGTCACCGACGATTCCCTTGCCGGCCACGACGGCGGCTTCCGCGGCGTCGGTGGTCGGCACGTCCGCAGCACCCTCGCGGGCCCGGCCGAAGTAGGCGTGCGCCGGCGAGACCAGCAGATGCACAATCTCGACGTCGTAGCGGTGGCCGGCGGTCATGTATCCACGCTACCGCTCCCGGCGCCGCACCAGGCGGCCAGTGCCTCCCGAAGACCGGCAGCGGTGCCTTCGCCGACCCAGGCCACGTGCCCGTCGGGCCGGACCAGGACAGCCGTGGGCGCGGACACCGTGCCAATCACCGGAAGCTCCCACGCGCCGTCGTACGTCGCAGCCACCCGCTGGACACGGCCCGTCCAGGGGCCCGCGTCCAGTCCCGGGCCGCCGAATTCCAGCAGCACGGGCCGGGCCCGGCGCAGCAGTTCGAACACCCGAACCGGTCCCTCAGGGGCGGTGAGGGCAAGGTCCGGCATCCGGCGTCCCAGCAGCGGATGCCCCGCAGCCGGACCGTACGCCACGTCCAGTCCGGTGATCAGCCCGGCCACCACCGTGCCCGCGCCGGGGACGCCGAGGACCTCGCCGAGCAGGTCGCGCAGCGCCTCCTGCCTCGGATCGGCCTGCTGGAACAGCGACTGCGCCATGGTGTACTTCAGCGCCCGCGCCCCGGCCGGGTGCCGTTCCGCGTGGTACGTGTCCAGCAGCTCCGCGCCGGAGGCACCGCGCACCACCTGCCCGAGCTTCCAGCCGAGGTTGACGGCGTCCTGCAGCCCCAGCCCGATCCCGAGCCCGCCCGTGGGGGAGTGCACGTGGGCCGCATCGCCTGCCAGCAGCACCGGACCCTTGCGGTAGGCCACCGCCTGGCGGGTGGCGTTGGTGAAGCGGGACAGCCAGCGGGGATTGTGCACACCGAAGTCGGTCCCGAACACCTCGGTCAGGCCCTGCCGCAGCTCGGCCAGGGTGGGCTCGGCCGCGGGGCCGAGCCGGGACTCGGTGAGGACCACCCGCACCATACCGTCCTCCATCCGGTGCAGCCCATGGATGCCGCGCGCGTCGATCTTCGCGGCCGGTGGCAGGTCACCGGTGGCTTCCACTTCCGCGATCAGGCTGCTCCGGGTGGCGTCCGGGCCCTCGAACCCGATCCCCGCCGAGCGCCGGACCACACTGCGCCCGCCGTCGGCGCCCACCACATAGCGGGCCCGCACGGGGCCGCCGGCCGCGAGCTGGACCCGGGCGCCGTCGTCGTCCGCGCTCACGCCCGTGACCTCGACGCCGCGCCGGATCGGGACCGCGAGCTCCTCGGCCCAGCCCAGGAGCAGCCGCTCGATGTGGTTCTGGAACAGCGCCAGTGTGTAGGGATGGCGGGTGGGAAGGCCGGCCAGGTCGATCGCCGTGCTGCCGAACGTCGCGGCATGGAGCTTGGTGCCCTCGGCCAGGAACCGGTCCACGATTCCGCGCTGGTCCAGCAGTTCGAGGGTGCGGGCATGGATCCCGCCGCCCCGCGATCCGGCCAGCTCCTGCGATTCGCGCCGCTCCAGGACGACGACGTCGGCGCCCGCCAGCCGCAGTTCGGCGGCCAGCATCATCCCTGTCGGCCCGCTCCCGACGATCACCACATCATGCATGCCGCTCTCCCTCGTGTTGGCACCGACGGCCAGTATGCCGCACCCGGCTGGCCTTGCCGCAAGCCCTGCCCTGGGAGATATCTTGAAAATAGAAGGGCGTTTGGCCGCAGCTGACTTAAAGCCCGGCGCCGTCGGGCCGGACAAACGCGATCGGCCCGCGTGGCGAACCACGCAGGCCGATCGTGAGGAGTGCCTCCCAGCGGTTGCCGGACCGGCAACCGCTGGGAGATGGGTGTGTCAGCCGTCGTTGCCGGCAGGAGTAGTGGTGGTGGTGTAGCCCTCCAGCTTGTTCGCGGCCAGTGCGTACTTGTTGTTGAAGGTGTTGGACATGGTCACCTTGGAGGTGTCGACGCCGATGGTCTTCTCCATGTCGAAGATAACCTTCGGACCGCCGGCCGGCATGATGCCGTCCGGCAGGAACTGGCCCTTGTCCTGGTTCAGAGCGGACACGTACTGGTCCTTGCTGATGGTGCTGTTCTGGACGTAGGAGGCGGGCAGCTTGTCGGCAATTTCCTGAGCGGAGTGGCTGCTGATCCAGTGCATCGTGTCGACCAGCGCGTTGACCACCTTCTGGGCAGCGTCCTCGTGCGTCTTGACCCAGTCGGACTGGGCCAGCAGGCCGGCGGCCGGCGAGAGGCCGCCCAGGGTGGCCTTGGCGCCGTCGGCCGTAGCGAGGTCGATGGCGGACACGGCGAGGTTCTTGCTCTCAAGCGCCCCGACAGTGGGCTGGGTGGTCATAACGCAGTCGGCGGAGCCGCGCTGGATGGCGGCGATGGCCGTTGCACCGGCGCCGACGGCCAGGGTGTGGTAATCGCTCTTTGAAAGGCCTGCCTTCGAGGCGATGAACTGGGTGAGTTCATCGGTGCCCGATCCAAGGTCGGTGACGCCGACGGTTTTGCCCCGCAGATCCGCAGCCGAGTGAACGTTGGCCTTGGGGCTGCACATGATGCGTTCGCCCGGTGCGCCGGAGAGCTGCACCAGGTTGGTGACGGCCTTGCCCTTGGCCTGGAAATCGATGGTGTGGATGTACCACGCCCCGGCCATATCGACCTGCCCGGATGCCATCGCGTCCTCGGCGCCGACGCCGCCGTGCGACTCGGTGGAGAGCTCCACCTTGACGCCGTACTTTTCGTAGTAGCCGAGCTGCTGCGCCAGCTGGTACGGCAGGTAGATCTGCTTGTCGATGCCGCCAACCATCATCTTCACGGTGGGCATCGAGCCGGCGTCGGCGGCTGCGCTGCCGCTTGCCGGGCTGGTGCTGCTTGCGGGGCTGGTGCCGCAAGCCGCGAGGCTGAGCGCGATCACTCCGGCAGCGCCGACGGCGTAGATCTTGTTATTCATCATGGGTGTACTTTTCCTTTGCTTATTCTGAGGTTTGGAGCGATTGGTGGGTTAAGGGAGACGGGACAGATCAGACCGTCTGGGCTTCGGACTTGTTCGGCGGCCGCCATTTGAGCAGGGAGTGCTCCAGCAGTCCGATGAGGTATTCCGCGCCGAGGGTCACGGCGGCGATGATCACCATGCAGGCGAAAACGGTGTTCGGATCGAAGGTCCCCTGTGCCTGGCTGATGATCAGGCCGATGCCTTGCTGGGCGCCAAGAACCTCGGCGACGAGCGCGCCGATGATGGCGAAACCGAACGCCGTGTGCAGGCTCGCGATGATCCAGGTCATTGCGGACGGAATCGTCACGTGGATGGCTACCTGGAGCGGTGACGCACCGAACACCCGCACGTTCCCGATCAGGTTCTGGTCCACCTCGCGGACGCCCTGGAAGGCGTTGAAGAACACGACGAAGAAGACCAGGACCGCGGCGAGCAGCACCTTCGGGAACACCCCGAGGCCGAAGGCCACGATGAAGATGGACCCGAGCACAATGYGCGGAATGGAATTCACAATCCGGATGTAAGGGCCGACGACTTCGGACAAGTACCGGTTCGAGCCGAGGAGAATCCCGAGGACGACGCCGACCAGCGTGCCCAGGAGGAAGCCGTAGATTGCCTCCTGCACGGTGATCCAGAGGTTTTCCCAGATGGTGCCGAAGGCGGTGCCCTGAGTGAAGAGGTTGACCAGGCTGTTCCAGATTTCGGTCGGTTGTCCGAAGAAGAACTTGTCCACCCAGCCGGCTGCGGTGAACCACTGCCAGCCGCCGACGATGATCACCGCGAGGACGGCCCGGCCGGTCCAGACCCACGCCGTTCGGCGCGTCATGGCCCGCCGGGCGGAAACCTGGGGCTCGACGGCCCGGTCCGTGGCCGAAGCGCCGCCGAGGGTGGTGGTTGTGGTGGTTGTCATGCTGCTGCACCTGCCGATTGGTTGTAGGCCCGGGTGACCTCGTCCTTCAGGGATTCCCAGATCTGGCCCTGGAGTTCCAGGAAGCGGCCCTCGTGGCGGATCTGCTGGACATCGCCGCGGGGGCGTGGAAGATCGATGTCGAAGACATCCTTGATGGTGCCCGGGCTGCTGGTCATGATGACCACTTTGTCCGCGAGCGCCACGGCCTCGTCGAGGTCGTGGGTGATGAACAGGACGGACGGGCGCAGGTCCTCCCAGAGCTGGAGGAGCTCGTTCTGCATGATGGCCTTGGTCTGCACGTCGAGGGCGCCGAAAGGCTCATCCATCAGCAGGATCCTCGGGTTATTGATCAGCGCCGCGGCCATGGCAACGCGCTTGCGCATACCGCCGGACAACTGGTGCGGATAGCGGTCCTCGAAGCCGGCCAGGCCGACGCGCCGCAGCCAATCCATGGCGAGCAGCGTCGCTTCGCGCTTGGGCGTTCCGAGCAGGATCGGGCCGATCGAGACGTTGCCCAGGACGGTCTTCCAGGGGAACAGCGCGTCCGCCTGGAACATGTAGCTGACGCCCTTGGTGATGCCGTCGACGATTTGGTCGTGGACGCTCACCGAGCCGGCGCTGGGACGCTCGAGGCCGGAGACCTGGGCCAGGGTGGTCGACTTGCCGCACCCGGTGGGTCCGACGATTGCGCAGAACTGGCCGGGTTCGACTTTCAGCGTCACGTCGCGGATCGCGGTGAAGGTCTCACCCTTGGGCGTGAGGTACCTCTTGGTCAGGCCATTAATGTCGATGCCCGCCGCGACCTCGGCTTTCTCGGCATCCGCGTTGGTACGCGTGGGATTGTTAGCATCCATGCTGTTAAGACCTCTTCGTCTTTCGGTTCTTTTGACCGGCTGGGCCGGGTGATATCGGGGGTTGACGTGATCTCCATCACGGAAACTATGTGAAGCTTAGAAAGTGATCTTTTATGGAAGAAGGCTTCGGTAAGTTGTGTGCCTTAACAGCGAAATTGCATGTTTTGTGCGTTTTCTGCACTAGCGGCGGGGAACTGCCCGGGTGCGGCTCCCAGTGAGGCTTCCGCGGCTTTCATCCCTGGCCGCCGCGCTTCGGGTCAGGGGCAGGTCCTCAACGCTGATCACCCAGATCCTGCTGGCCTCCCTGTCGTTGCTGCTGCTGACGGTGGTCCTGGGCGGGTTCCTTTTTACGCTCATCAGCAACCAGACCCTCGACCGGCAGTACCAGCTGCGCGCCCTGGGCATTGCGACCACCACGGCGCAGATGCCGGAGATCCGCTCCGCGCTGGCGGCCGGGGACCCCAAACATGTCATTGATGGGCTGGCCCGGGAGATCGCGGCGGCCGCCCAGCCTGCGTACGTGGTGGTTTCGGACCGCGACGGCGTCCGCTTCTCGCACCCGGACCCCGGCCTGATCGGCCGCAAGCTGGAGGAGCCCGTTGCCGTGCTCGACGGCGATACCCACGTGGGGTTCGACCCGGGAAGCCTCGGCATGTCGGCCAACGCCAAAGCCCCCATCTTCGGGCCGACGGGCTCGGTCATCGGCCAGGTGTCGGTGGGTATCGCCGAAACCAAGGTCCTGGACAACCAGGTCCAGAACATCTGGCTGATCGTCGGGTTCTCCGCGCTGGTCCTGGCCCTCGGCGTCGGGGGCTCCCTGTTGCTCTCCCGCCGGATCAAGCGCGTCACGTTCAACATCGAGCCCGCCGAGATCGCCTCCCTGTTGCAGGAGCGTGAGGCCCTCCTGCACGGAATCCGCGAGGCCGTCGTCGGCGTTGACGACGACGGCAAGGTGACCGTGATCAACGGGGAGGCCCGACGGCTGCTGCACATCGACGGGACGGCGCTGGGACGGCCGGTCGCTGAGCTCGTCCCGGAGGGCCGGCTCCGGGACCTCCTCACCGGCAAACTCTCGGGCGCCGACCAGGTGGCATTGACCGAGGAGTCACTGCTTGTGGTCAACCGGATGCCGGTCTCGACCGCAGGGCGGAGCATCGGGTCGGTGGTGACGCTGCGGGACCGGACGGAGATCGAGGGCCTGGTCCGCGACCTGCACTCGATCCAGGGATTGATGGAGGCCATGCGCGCCCTGGAGCACGAGTACGCCAACCGGCTCCACATCGTTGACGGACTGCTGGAGATGGGCGACGTGGACCAGGCCAGGAGCTACGTCTCGCAGATTTCATCCATGTCCAAGTCGCTCGGCGAAGGGCTGCGGGCACGGATCGCGCCGCCCGAGCTTGCGGCCCTCCTGCTCGCCAAGATCACTGTGGCCGCCGAGCACGATGTGCTGGTGGAGGTGACAGCCGAGTCCCGGCTGGAACGCCCCCAGGTGGACCAGGGGGAACTGCTGACCATCGTCGGCAACCTCCTGGACAACGCCGTGGACGCGCTGGCAAACACGCCGCGGCCGCGGCTGGTGACGGTACAGTTTGACGACACCGACGGCGTGTTCATCGCGGTGCGCGACAACGGGGCGGGCGTCCCCCTGGACAAAATCGACCAGGTGATGGTGGACGGCTATTCCACCAAGGACCCGCGGCCGGGGATGCGCCGCGGCATCGGGCTGGCCCTGGTGCAACGGATCGTCCACCGGGCGGGGGGAACGTTGGATGTGTTCCCCGGCCCCGGCGGCAATTTCGAGGTGTGGCTGCCGGCAGGGGCGAACATTGTTGACGAGGACAGGAGCGCTGACGTTGATCAAAACATTGGTGGTTGACGACGACTTCCGGGTCGCYGGGATCCACGCCGCCCGCGTTGCCCGGGTGGACGGTTTCGAGTGCGTCGGCCAGGTCACCAGCGCGGCCTCGGCGCGGGAAGCGATCACGCGCCTCAGCCCGGACCTGCTCCTGCTCGATGTCCACCTCCCGGACGAGGACGGTCTGTCATTGCTGCGCTCGCTGCAGGCGGCTGGAACCCAGGTTGACTGCATCATCGTGACCGCCGCCCAGGACCTGGCCACGGTCAAGTCCGCGATGAGCAGCGGGGCGGTCTACTACCTCGTCAAACCGATCACGTTCGACCGGCTCC